>CAIPNE010000813.1 GCA_903866355.1 uncultured Gammaproteobacteria bacterium | reverse complement strand
TTAAACCACGCGTCCTTGTCGGCTGAAACTCAGCAAGGCTGCGAGTATCACCAGCACGATACCTAGCAGTGCCACGGCCACGCCAGCATAGGCGTTGCCCGCGCGCGAAAGATGTTGTTGGTACCGCTGTCTCTGCGCAGCATCCCGCTCACCGAGTAGGGCGCACAAGAAACCGGGACACTCACCGTTCCTCAGGGAACCACAAGAAACGGGCGCACAAGAAACGGGGACACCCACAACCAAGAAACGGGGACACCCACCGTTCCTCATGGAACTGGCCAATAGCAAGCTGCTGGATGCCGCCTACCGGTGGTTATGTCACCAACGCCGCGCGTGGCCGGCTAACGCCGATGTCTGGCATTTGCGGTTTACTTGGGAGACCGCCCGGCCGCAGCTGCTCGCGCAGTTAGGCGCCGGCACGTATTGTTTTGCCGCGCTGGACAAAATCACCAAGGCCAACGGCGAAGTGGTGCACGTTTGGGGTGCGCGCGATGCGCTGGTGCTCAAGGTGCTAGCACTGGCCTTGGCGCCGGTGCTGCCGGTGTCGGGCCGCTGTACGCACGTCAAAGGGCAGGGTGGCGCGAAGGCCGCAGTCAGGGCGGTTCGCGCCAGTCTGGCCGCCAATAATTTTGTGATGCGCACCGACGTCAAATCCTATTACGACAGCATTGACCAGCACCGGATGCTGGAAAAACTGGCGGTCTATGTCAAAGATCGGGCGGTGTTAAATTTGCTGTGGCAGGCCATGCGACGCACAGTCACCTGGGGCGGGTTATATCGCGAGTGCCCGCGCGGGATTTCGCGTGGGTGCCCGTTAAGTCCTTTGCTGGGGGCGTTCTACCTGCACCAACTCGACCTCACGATGGTGCGTTCGGGCTGGTTCTACGTGCGCTTTATGGACGATATTTTGGTGCTGGCCCCCACGCGTTGGCAGCTCCGCCGGGGGGTGGCCACCGTCAATCAGCAACTGGCGGCGCTGGGTTTGGCGCAACACCCGGACAAGACTTTTATTGGGCGCATTGCGCACGGGTTTGATTTTTTGGGATATCACTTCAGCCCTCAGGGGCTGGGGCTGGCCGCGCAGACGCGGGCCAATTTCGTCGCACGCTACACCCGGCTTTATGAGCAAAGCCGCCACACCCCAGAGGGGCTGCGGCGGGCTTGGGAGTACGTTCGACGCTGGTGGCGGTGGGTGCAAGGTGGCTTAGGGGGAGAGGCCCCGCGTTGGGTGAACGCGGGGCAACCACACGCAAGCAGCCAGTTTATCCGCGCAACCGGCGGCGGCTAACGCCGAACGCTGCGAGGCCGATGCCGAGGAGCGCGAGGGAGGTGGGCTCGGGGACATTCGAAGACTGAATTAAAAACTCCGACCCGTAGACTAAAGTTTGATCTCCTTCGAGCGGTTGATACGGGTCGGAAACAATGCCAACCGCCTGGTACATTGGAACTATAAATTCTAACCCACTCACGCCGCCTTCTGGATCTCTGAGCGCTGAAAAAAGAGCCGAAGCCTCCGACGCGCCCGATGATGACCAGTGGGCCATAATCGCCACCGCCTCACAGGACTCGACATATGGACACCCATCAAGCCTGCCAGACAACAACAAAATCGTAGTAAAACCAACCCCGTCCAATGGGTCGACCTGAGGGGCGGTGAATACGCGCCAAACACTAGCGCCGGACGCGCTGTTTGGTAGCCTTCTAAATAACGACCCCTGCGATGACACATAAGTCTGCACAGGTTCCTCGCCCTCGGACAACGTGTATACCCACCCAGAATTCTCCTCATTACCTTCATCAAGCGTGTAGCTGAAGGTCCATGCGATGCTCTTTGGCTCCGCGCACGTCCCGGCCGTGCACTGGATGTCGTACACACCGCCGTAATCGTGCTCGTAGGTTA
>CAIPNE010000812.1 GCA_903866355.1 uncultured Gammaproteobacteria bacterium | reverse complement strand
CGATGTCTGCCTGTGGTTATTGCTGTTGGTGGTTTTGCTTTATGTGCGGCAGGCGCGCATTCACGAGCCGCTGCGCGCGCCGTGGCGGGTGGTGCGGCGAGGCGCGATGGGGATGTCGGCGGCGGTAGTGTTACTGGTTTACTTAGCCATTGCGTTGCTGGACTCGGTACATTTAGAACGCGCCACCAGCCCCGCCGAGGGTGCCGACATGGACATCCTCAGCGTGCTCGATGTCCTGCTGACGCCGTTGCGCACCGGGGTGGAGACCAGCTACTCCGCGCCCTTTGCCGCGCGCGCTTTTAGCAAGGAGAGCGTCCTCGCCGCCGATGGCCGCGTGCGGCGCGAATATCCCCGCTTGCGCTATGGCGCGGCCAGCCTCGCTGACCCGCCACGGGCGCGCGCGCACGATATTTTTCTGCGCGGTGCCGCCGGCGGGGTGGCCGGCATGTTGGCGGCGTTAACCGCGTTGTGGCTAGGCCTGCCGGCCGCGTTTGGACGCACAGATCGGGCCGCACGCGCCGCTGGCATCACGCTGCTGGTGATTGGCATCGGCGGTGGTGCGCTGCTGGCGCTGGCCATGCGTTATCACGTTTTTGGCACGGATAAAGTAGGGTCGGACGTGTTTTATCAGTCGCTCAAGAGCATCCGCGCCGGGCTCTTGATCGGCACGCTCACGACGCTCGTGGCGCTGCCCTTGGCGTTGATATTCGGGGTGGCTGCGGGCTATTTTCGCGGTCTCACCGATGACCTGGTGCAATATTTTTACACCACGCTTTCCGCCATCCCCGGGGTGTTGTTGGTGGCCGCCAGCGCGCTCCTGTTGGATGCCTACATGACCCGCCACGCGGCCGCTTTTACGTCGCTGACGCTGCGTGCCGATCTGCGCCTGCTGGCGCTGTGTGGCATTCTCGGTATCACCAGTTGGACCAGTCTGTGTCGGTTGTTGCGCGCCGAAGCGCTGAAGCTGCGCGAAATGGATTTTGTGCTTGCCGCACTAGCGCTGGGCGCGCGCAGCGGGCAGATTCTGCGGCAGCATTTAATCCCTAACGTGATGCATATCGTGATCATCACCACCGTGCTGGATTTCAGCAGCCTGGTGTTGGCGGAGGCGGCGTTGACGTATCTGGATATTGGGGTAGATCCCAGCATGGATAGCTGGGGCAATATGATTAACGCCGCGCGTCTGGAGCTAGCGCGCGAGCCGTTGGTGTGGTGGTCGCTGGCGGCCGCGCTGTCCAGCATGTTTGGCTTGGTATTGGCGGCGAATGTTTTCGCCGACGCCGTCCGCGATGCGTTTGACCCACGCCTGCGCGAATTTGGATTGACCCCGAGTAGCCCGGTGGCCTCGGTGAGCGAGTGACACGATGAACAAGCCCTTACTGAAAATCGATAATCTGTGCGTGGAATTTGGCCCTCACCACGCCCGCAGTCGCGTGATCGATCAACTCAGCCTGGAAGTCTCGCGGGGCGAGACTTTGGTCTTAGTGGGTGAGTCGGGCAGTGGCAAGTCGCTGACGGCGTTGTCGGTGGTGCGCTTGCTGCCCAGCGCGGCGCATATCGTGAGTGGCCGGGTTTATCTGAACGAACAGGATATTTTTGCTTTGCCGGCGCGCGCCATGAGTAGCATCCGCGGCCGGCGGATTGGGTATGTCTTCCAAGAACCGCAGGTTGCTCTCAATCCCGTGATGACGATTGGGGACCAATTGGGCGAAGTGTTGACCTGCCACCTCGGTTTGCGGGGTAGGGCGCGCAACACGCGGGTACTGGAAGCGCTGGCGGCAGTGGGGATCGACAACCCCGAACAGCGGGCGCGTGAATACCCGCACCAGTTTTCCGGGGGCATGAAACAGCGCGCCCTCATCGCGATTGCGCTGGCTGCGGAGCCGGATTTACTCATCGCTGACGAGCCCACCACCGCCCTCGACGTCACGCTCCAGGCGCAGATATTAACGCTGCTGCAGACCGAGCAACGGCGGCGCGGCATGGGCATGTTATTGATCACCCACGATCTGGGCGTGGCTTGGCAGGTGGCTGACCGAGTGGCAGTGATGCAGGCCGGGCGTCTCGTAGAGAGTGCGCCCCGCGTAGCCTTTTATGCCGCCCCAACACACCCCTATTCGCAGCAGTTGTTTGCAGCCTTGCCGCGCTTGGAAGTCTCGGCCCGCCCGCCGGTGGAAGCTGCCAGTGCGCCGCTGCTGGAGGTGCGGGGATTGAGCGTGCGCTTTCCACGGAGCCGCGGCTGGTGGCGCGGTGGTGCGGACAATTTGCACGCGGTAGAGGGTGCCGGCCTGAGCATTCGTCGCGGCGAAACGCTGGCGTTAGTGGGGGAGTCTGGGTCGGGAAAAACCACCCTCGGTCGCGCCATTTTGCGTCTCCTGCCGCTGGCGGCGGGGCGGGTGGTGTTTCAGGGGAATGATCTGGCCGCACTGGCGCCTGCCGCGATGCGCCTGCAGCGTCGCCATTTGCAAATAGTGTTTCAGGATCCTTACGCCGCCATGAATCCACGCCTGCAAATAGGTGAGATTCTCCAAGAGGGTTTGATTGCGCAGAACCTGGGTGGGGACCGCACCGAGCGCGCGGCGCGCGTGGCAGCGCTGCTCACTCAAGTGGGTCTGCTGCCGGCGCACGCGCTGCGTTATCCGCACGAATTTTCCGGTGGTCAGCGGCAGCGTATTTGTATTGCGCGCGCGTTGGTGCTCGAGCCGGCACTGTTAGTCTGTGACGAACCCACTAGCGCACTGGATGTCTCGGTGCAGGCGCAGATCCTCGCGCTGCTCGAGGATTTGCAGCAGCGCTTAGGACTGGCGTATTTATTCATCACCCATAACTTGGGCGTGGTGGCGCGGGTCGCTCACCGGGTGGCGGTCATGCATCGCGGGATCATTGTGGAGGAGGGTACGGTCAATCAAGTGCTGTTCGCGCCCCAGCATGCCTACACCAGAAGCCTGCTGGCGGCCGTCCCCCGACTCGACGCCAGACCGCCGGAAAGTCTGGCGCAGGCCGCACCGGGTTCGCCACTTCCGCTGCGGTTTTGACGCGATAAAAGCGCCGATCGCCCGTACACTACTGCCCGTGAACTCTGCCCACACTCGCCCTAAGAAGCCTAGCTTCCTCACCGATGCCCGCGCGGTAGTCGTGGTGGGTTGGCCGTTGATCCTCAATAACTTGTTCAATATTGGGGTCAATGTCTCAGACACTCTGATGGTCGGTCGCTTGGGTGCCACCCAGTTGGCGGGTTTGTCGATCGGCTCTAGCCTGTGGATCGTCACTTTCCTCGCGGGGCTAGGCATCCTCATGGCGCTAGGGCCGACGGTTTCTCAGCACTACGGCGCGCGGCGCATGCTCCAGATTGGCCGCGATACGCGGCAAGCCGTGTGGTTGGCGCTAGGCATTGCCGCTATCGTCGCGGTGGTGTTGAACCATGTGTCGCCGCTGCTGCTGTGGTTGGGCATAGAGACCGATGTGGTTGATCTCGCGCAAGGCTATTTGCGCGGGGTATCCATCGGCGTGCCGGGTTGCTACCTCTACCACGTCATGCGCCAGTTGAACGAAGGTATCGGTCGCACCATTCCCATCATGGTGGTGATGGGCATCGCACTCATCGCGAATGTCGCGATCAGTTATTGTCTGGTGTTTGGTGCGCTGGGGTTCCCGGCGCTCGGCGCCGTGGGTTCGGGAATTGGCAATGGCATTGCCTACTGGCTGATGTTTGCGATGATCACGATCTATGTTTCGCGGGCCCCGGTTTACGGCCAGTTCGCGCTATGGCAACGCTTAGAGCGCCCCGACCCCGTTATCCTGCGGCGGCTACTGGCGCTAGGCGGCCCCATTGGGGGCTCTTTGTTACTGCAAGCGGGCTTATTCACGGCGCTGGCGCTGCTGATGGGGACGTTGGGTAAAACCTACGCTGCGGCCCATCAGATCACGCTCAATTACGCCGGACTCGTGTTTATGGTGCCCCTGGGTTTGGCCTTTGGCACGGCGGTGCTGGTGGGACAACACATCGGCGCGGGTAATCCCGAGCACGCCCGGCGCATCGGCAATACCGGCATTGTGCTGTGCGCGGTGGTTGCGCTTGGGGTCGGTGTGCTCACGTTTTTTTCTGCACATTTCATCGCGCATATTTATACCAACGATACGGCAGTCGCCGCGCTGGCCACCTCGCTGCTGGGCATTTCTGCAGTGCTGCAAGCGGGCGACGGCACGCAGAGTGCTGCCGCTGGCGCGCTGCGCGGCTTGAAGGACACCCGCACGCCAATGCTCATTAACGGGGCGATTTACTGGGGCATTGGTTTCTCGCTGGCGTGGCTCTTGGGCATCCGTATGGGCTTGGGGGCGTATGGCATCTGGATAGGTCTGGCGAGTGCCTTGTGCGTGGCCGCCGTGGTGCTGACTTGGCGGTTTCGGGTGGTCATTGCCCGCCACGTGGCAGCCGTGCCGGCACCGCCGGACGCGTGATGTCGGCCCTGAGATGGGCGGGACTGCTGCTGTTGCTGTTGTTAACAGGGGGTGCGCTGGCGCAGCCCCCAGTCATCCCGTTGTTCTCTGGATTGCCTGTGGGTGGGGAAATTGTCGGTTGGCGTCCACTCAAGCCGGCACCGAAGGTACCGGATACGCGCTACACCTTAGAGGACGATGCGGGCGAGGTGGTGGTGCGGGCGG
>CAIPNE010000811.1 GCA_903866355.1 uncultured Gammaproteobacteria bacterium | reverse complement strand
TGGGAGCGATCAACCGGCGAGTTGGGGCTCACGCCGGGTTTTTTAGCATTACTCGGCGCGAGTGAGAACACCTTGCCACGCACGCTAAGGAGGTTCATTGGACGCTGTGTACATCCCGATGATCGCCAGGCGGTGTGGACAACGCTGACGGCCCTGGTCGGTAATTCAACCCATGCTGCGACCTAGCGGCATGAAATGCGCCTGCAAGACGCGAGCGGGGCTTGGCGGTGGTTTACTTTGCGCCTCGCCGTGGTCCGCGACGCGGCGGGGCAGGCCTATCGTGCGGCAGGTTGGCTTGTCGATCACCACGCGCCAACAATTCACCGACGCCATTGAGAGCCTGGATATGGGGCGGGTGATATATGACGCCCAGCAGCACTTCGTGCTCAGTAACCAGCGTTACCTCAAAATGTTCACCGGCGAGAACCTACAACTCGTGCTAGGTGAGTCCCTGGATACGGCGCTGCGGCAACAGGATACACAGCACCCAACCCTGCTCGATGACACCGCGCTAGCGGCGTGGAACGCGCTGCACTGTTGCCCATCGAACACGGCCGCACGGCACGACAGGTCGGCTCGCGCTGGCTCCAGAGCGACCGCTACACAACGTCTGCTGGTGGCTGGGTCGCTTTGTATGCCGACATCACCGCAGTCAAGCACGCGGAGCAGGCGTTACGCGCAAGCGAGCCGCGCCTACAGACGATTTTTGAAAACGCGCCAATGGGTATTTTCTTGGCCGACCCTCAGGGCGAAGTTTCTTTTCACAAGCTGGTCTACCAGCAAATCACCAGCCCGGCTCAGGGTGGCGATAACGACTGACTGGGCCAGGTGCACCGCGCGGATCACGCGCGGGTTAGCCGTCGTTGGGCGGAGTATGTGTTAGCCCCGGAAGGGCAGTTGGACCTTGAGTACCGTGTGCTCTGCGAGACGGGATCGGAACGGCAAGTCCGCCGCCGGGCTGGCGAGCAGGTGTTAGGTTTCGGGGTCGGCACAAAGATTTGGTTTGATCGGCCACTGCGACAGTCCGACCACGGGCCGAGCGTGTCAACGCACTCGGCACCGGTGATCGCCGAGGCTTATCGCGGATCGATGCTCGTGGTGGACGACGTGGAAACCAATCGGCTGGTCGCGCTGGCCATGCTCCAACGCTTTGGGCGGCGGTTGACGTCCGTTGAGAGCGGTGCGGCGGCGCTCGAACTGGCGACCAATCAGGCTGTCGATTTAGCCCTAATCGATTGCGAAATGCCCGGCATGGACGGCTACGCCACCACCCGCGCGCTCCAGACGCAGCTGGGCTTGCAGTGTCCGCCCATCGTGGCCATGACGGCGCACATCGGGCCTGAGGATCGGGCGCGGGCCAGCGCTGCTGGCATGCAAGATTATGTCAGCAAGCCGATTTCATTGGTGGCGCGCTGGCTGCCGGCCGCCCAGCGAACCATGGCGGTGCCGGCGCAGTTTAAGAGGCGCGCTGGCGAAGAAATTATTTCTTTAGAAAAATTTGCCGAGCTGCGTGAAAGCTTCGAGCCGACCCAGTTGCAGGGCCTCTATGCGGCCTTTCAGCTGAGTATGACGGGGCTTTTGCAACGCTTTGCGTTGGCGAAAGAAGCACGCGACATGCCGCAGCTACAGGCTATCTGTCATGCGCTGAAAGGCATGAGCAGCAATGTGGATGCCGCGCGCATCGCGGGGTTAGCGGGGCGGTTAGAGGGCTAGACGGGGCGCGGTGAACTCACCGAAACGCAGGATACTGATGCGCTTTTGTGGGTGGCCCTGAGCGAATTTGAGGCGGCTTTGACGAGGTGTTTTACATCAGTCGACTGAC
>CAIPNE010000810.1 GCA_903866355.1 uncultured Gammaproteobacteria bacterium | reverse complement strand
TATTTTGACTGGCCTGTTATTGGCAGTCCAACTCTCACGCATGTCGATCCCCGGGGGGCTGGGGTTTAATTATTCGGAACTGCTCTTAAATCCCATCGTCTTGTTCATGCTCGCTCGCCAGCCGGTCAAATCTGCTTGGAAAGTGCTTGCTGAAGAGCCGGTGATTATTTTTACGCTGCTCAACGTGGCTTTTGTTTTGCACAATTATTGGGTATTTGGCGGTCTGCGATTTTACGAAATTAAAAATCTTTTATGGGCACCGATATTTATTGCGCTGGCACTGGTGCACACGCCGACGGAAAAATTTAAGCGCCTCAGTTGGGCTGTTACCTTGGCCGGCATTGCGCTGTCGATAATCGGTAACGAGGAGCACCTGATTGCGCGTTTCCGCCAGCTCACCCACGCGCCGGTGGCGATAATCAAACCAAAAATCGGCGGTTTTGTGGCCACACTGGGGGTGCCCGGGGCCACTTATCTCTATGGGGACTCTTATTTTGATGCTGAATCAGAGCGCATTCTTGAGCGTTTTAGTGCGACAGGCTGCCCGAGCATGACGGTATTCCCGTCGCCGCGCGTCAGCTTTGATGAGTTCGCCATTTTGTTAATCGCCAGTAACGGCATGTTCAACCGCTGGGATCTGCACGGCCATGAACTGTTGAGCGACACCTTCCCGGCGGTGGCTAAAGATGACATGTCGGCGGTGAGGAAAGCCCTCGCCCCTTTCCCGGACACGGTGATCAGGGAATTTGCCACCTCCCGGGACCAATGTCTGGGGGTTGTGTCCGACGCTCGACTGGCGGCAAGCGCCTATAAATATTCGCAGGAAATAAAAGACCGGCGAGGACGCTATTGGTATCTGTTTATGAAGGACTGATACCCCGTGGGGCGGTAGGGGGCAACAGGGCCAATGGGTGCGTTGCGTTATCCGATGCCGCGTGACGGTGGACCCTGTGAGGTCGGCGCCAAAGATTGGGCTGGCGCGTTTTAATGCGTATGACGGTGCGCGGGTGCCGGGATGTTGCAGCCTTCGGCGCTCGAAGGTGGGTGGGTCATCCAAGCAACGTGCGGGCGAGCATGGAGACGCCCTCAAAGGGCTAGTCCCCACGGCGCCACACCCTAACGGGCCTCGGTTTTGGTGGCCTCGCAGCGGGTGCATTTGTAGAGTGTCAGGAGCTTGCCCAGCTTCACATCGAACGGTAACCGTTGGGAGATTTCCCACTTGTGGAAACCCTCTCGGCACAGTGTTTTGCCCCGTGCGCGCTCCCCAGGTTTGCGCTTTCGAAACTCGATAACTTCGCCCATGCCAACCTCCTAAACCACAGCTTCCCACAACACATGCGTTTGCCGAGCGTATGCCTTGTCTAGCATGGCAAGCAAGGGAATTGCCCGCCGGGACAATGGCACCGCGGGGGGCTCGTCTTCATTTTCTTGCGACGCGTCGTGACTGCTGGTAGGCGCTACCATCGATGGCTGCGCGAGTCCGGCCACCAACTGGGCGCGGGCGGCGGGGATGTCTTCAGCCGCCAAGGCGCTGGGTACACGGCCACTTACGCCCATGAGTGCGAGCAGTTCGTCGGCGACTGCCCCAAACATGAGGATGTCGTGATGGGCAGGACTCTTAAAACAAATCAGTTTGTGCTTCACCAAAGTGTGTGTCCGCGGTCGAAATCGTGTTGGCCGCGACGGTCCACCCCGCAGGCCAGCCACAGGGGATGCTCGGCAAAATGCTGGTCCCCGCGGTGCGCTTGTCGATCGAACGTCGCTTGGGCCGGAAAATAATGGATCAACAGGGCGGCGCTGCGCGGCGCGTGAACCCCAGAGGCTAGGTAATGGACGAGTTGGCCGTCCAGTAGCGCCACCTGCCCGGCTTCTAAGGCGAGCGCTTGTACGGGGACCTCGGTGCTGGATGGGTCCTGCGCCTGCAATACGCACGTTGGCCAGCTGCCGGGCACGGTTTGCTGCGCGCAGTCTCCTTGGAGATGCGAACCCGGGCGCACCCATACCCCAGCGTCGGGTGGGGTGAGGTCGTCTAGGGCCAAGCACACGGTGAGTAGCTGTGAGGGATCAACCGGCCAGCCGGCCCCACTCTGATACCAGGGCGTGGCGGCCGCCACTGCCGGCCAGCCGCAACGCACCACAGCACCACCGAGCACCACGTCCGGCCCCGTCAGCGCGCTCACAATGGCCAATAGGTCTGGATGGGTGAGGTAGTCGAGAAATTCCCGCGCCAAGTCGATGGCGTCGTCTAACGGGCGCGGCACTTGAGGTTGCAGCACGAAGTCAGGCCGTTCGAAGGCGTGGTCATCGAGCAGCCGAACTAGCGCATCCTGCAGTTGCGAGAGCAGCGCAGTGGGCAACCGCCAGCGTGGCACCACGTAGCCAACAGTCCCCCAACGCGCCAACTCTTCGGCACTCAGGCTAGGAATCTCGTGGTAGGCGGCGTAGATGCTCACGCGGTGTGGGGTGTGTCGCTAAAAAGAGAGCGCTCAGATTCTCACGATTTCGCTTCCCGCGCAGCCACCGTGCGCGGTGGTCAGGGGGCTGGTTCGCCAGCCGAGAACCTGTGCCGGCACCGTGCTGGGTGGTGGGCGACCAGCGCGAGGGTGCGGTGAGCGCTCAGGCTGAACGGGGCACTCGCCCGGCTGCTGCCAAATTAGGATGGGGGCGTTTTATGGGCCGTCGCACCGTAAGGAACGCCCTACGGTGCGAGGTGTTATTGCGGGCTCTTATGCGGGGAGCTCGTTTTCGATGGCCGTGCTGTATTGGCCTAGCGCCGCTAAACCGTTACAGCGTTCCCGATGCAGCAATACCTGTTGGGCACGCGCGACCTGTGCGGGCTTGCCACCCCAGGCGGCGAGGGCATCGGCCTGCAGCGCGCGCCCATAAGAGAAGGACAGCGGCCACGGCAACCCCGTGCCGACGTTCATCGCGTTGAGATTGCGGGTGGCGTCAAGGCCACTCTGACCACCCGACAAGAACACGATGCC
>CAIPNE010000809.1 GCA_903866355.1 uncultured Gammaproteobacteria bacterium | reverse complement strand
GAGGCCGACCGCGCCGGCGATATCGATGAACTGGTGGTGAGTGCGGGCGAGACCGTAGAGGTTGGAACGCTGCTAGCCACCTGGCGTGGCGAGCAGGCCGCACCACGAGCGCCGAACCCGAACCCGGCGCGCCCAGCTGTCGGCACTATTGAGCCGCTGTCACACCCGCGCGCAGCCCGGGTGATCGCAAGCCCCCACGCTCGTCAGCTAGCGCGCAACCATGGGATCGACCTTCATCAGGTGACCGGCAGCGGGCCGCGCGGCCGGATCAAGGCGGCAGATGTGCTGCACTGGCGCGACGAGGTGCCGCCACCGGCCACCGTGCAAGCAGCACCTGAATCCGGCGCACAGCGCATCCCGCTCACGGGTGCCCAGCGCACCGTGGCCACGCGCATGGCGCAAAGCAGCCGGGAAATTCCGCACTTTTACTTGGAAGCCACGGCTAACCTTGGCGCGCTGTTAACGCTGCACCGCCAAATTAAAGCGCGACCCAATACCCCACCGCTCACCCTCACCCACTGGATCGTACAAGCGGTGGGCTTAGCGCTGGCCGAGAACCCCCTATCTAGGCGGGTTTGGTCCGAGGATGCTTGGTTGGAACTGGCCGACAGCGATGTGGCGCTAGCCGCCGCTACGCCCAAGGGACTGTATGTGGCCGTGGCCAAGCAGGTAGCCACCCGCAATCTGCTGGCCAACGCAGCCCAACTAGAAGAACTCACCCAGCGCGCCCGGGCTGGCCGCCTGAGCGCAGCAGAAAGCGCGGGCGGTGCTATCTGCGTTTCTAATCTGGGCGGCACGCGGGTGAAAAATGTCTTTCCAATTATCCTGCCCGGACAGTCCAGCATTTTGGGGGTGGGCCGCACCGAGGCGGTATTCCGGCCCGATGAACACGGCGCACCCACGCTGTGCCACGAACTGGGTTTGGTTTTGGCCTGTGACCATCGAGTATTCAACGGGATGGATGGCGCACAGCTACTCGACGCGATAATCGGGCGCTTGGAAGACCCCTTTTCGTTGCTGCTTTAGCACCCCGAGATTCACAAGCGCCACTTGCGGTGCGCCCATAACGCTCTAACGGAGGTCACGATGGATTTCAATCTAACCGACGAACAACAAATGATCGCCGCCACGGCACGTAAAGTTGGCGAGCGCTTTGGTCTGGAATACTGGCGCGATCACGACAAACGCAAGGCTTTTCCACACGAATTTTGGAAAGCCACCTGCGAGGCCGGGATCTGCGGCGTGGCGCTGCCGGAGGAATATGGCGGCAGCGGTCTGGGCATGACCGAAATGGCGGTTGCGATCGAAGAACTCGCCAAAGCCGGCGGCGGTAGCACCATCGGCCAGCTGTTTATGCTGAACCCTATCTTTGGTGGCGTGGCGATTGCCAACTTCGGCACGCCGGAGATGAAACAGAAATACCTGCCGCCCCTGATTGGCGGAGACCTCATCTGTTGCATGGCGCTGACGGAACCAGACGCTGGCACTAACACCCTCGAAATGAGCAGCTTCGCGCGCGCCGACGGCAGCAGCTGGGTGCTCAATGGCCGCAAGCATTGGATCACCGGCGCCTTGAGTTCGCAAATTATGTTGGTCGTTTGCCGGACCAAAAAACTCGACGCGGTGACAAAAAAAACCGACGGCATTTCGCTGTTCCTGATCAACACCGATCGCCAGGGCGTGGCGTTGGGCCGCATCGATAAACTCGGCACCAACACCATGGATTCGAGCACGGTGTTTTTCGATGACGTACGCCTAGAGCCAGAAGACCTCGTCGGCACCTTGGATCGGGGCTGGGCGCAGTTGCTCGAGGTCTTAAACACCGAGCGCATCGTGACCACCGCCGGGTTGTGCGGCACGGTCGATCTCGCGCTAAAACTGGCGGTAGATTTCGCGAACGAACGGCGGGTTTTTGGCAAGACGCCGATCAGCGCCTATCAATCGATCCAATTCCCGCTCGCCCAAGCCTACGCCGAGATCGGCTGCGCCCGACTCATGAATTTCAAAGCCGCTGCGCTGTGCGACGCCGGCGAGCCCTATGGCTCGGAATCCAACCTCGCCAAACTCGTCGCCTCGCAGGCCTGCGACAAAGCGACCCTCCAGGCCATGCAGACCTTGGGTGGCATGGGCTACGCCTGCGAGTACCATCTCGAGCGCCTGTGGCGAGACCAGCGTCTGTTCCGCTTTGCCCCGGTCTCGGAAGAAATGATCCTCAACTTTATCGCGCAACATAATTTAAAAATGCCGCGTTCCTATTGAGATCGGGCGCGACGCCCCAGCTTCCCCACAGTACGCCCCGCCGCCCCGGCGCGGCGGTGCCGGTGCTAGCCCGCCTAGGACCAGGCGACACCGTGGCCCGATTAGCGCGCCACGCTTAAGCGTTTAAGTTGCAGCGCAGCGGCTCGAACGGTTAGGGTGGGGGGCTATCTTGGCAATCCCGCCACCGGTGCCCCTGTGGGCCACCGCGCGCGCTTTACGGAGTCTCGGTTCGCATGTGGATAGTCCAGCTGGCGCTACGCCGTCCCTACACCTTTGTGGTGATGGCCGTGTTGATTTTGCTCATGGGCGCGTACGCCATTCGGGTGATGCCGAAGGATATTTTTCCAGCCATCGAAACCCCTGTCGTGAGCGTGGTCTGGCAATACACCGGCCTGCCAGCTGAGGAAATGCAAAGTCGGGTCACGGCCTACGCAGAGTTTGCGCTAGCGAACAGTGTGGAGGATTTGGCGCGGATTGAATCCCAGACGCTCGCGGGCATTGCTTTGACGCGGGTTTATTTCCAGCCGGATGTGAGCATCGAGCTGGCCATTACGCAGGTCACGGCGGTATCCCAAACTATTTTGCGCCGCATGCCGCCCGGCATGCAGCCACCACTCATCGTGCGCTACGACGCATCGAGCGTGCCTATCCTGCAGCTGGCGCTGTCTAGCCCCTCGCTAAACCCCTCGCAGCTTTACGACTTTGGCGCCTTCCGGGTCCGTCAACAACTCATCGGCGTGCCAGGGATGCGCCTGCCGCTGCCGTTTGGGGGCTTGCCGCGCCAGATCATGGTGGATCTGGATTTGCAGGCGCTCACCGCGCGCGGTTTAACCCCGCTGGATGTCAGCCGGGCGGTCAACCTACAAAACCTCACGCTGCCGTCCGGCAACGCGAAACTCGGCAACACCGATTACATCGTATCGCTCAATAGCAACCCAGAACTGGTGCCGCTGCTCAACGATATCCCCGTGGGAAAAGCGCGCGATGGCACGATGGTGCGGGTGCGAGACGTCGCCAATGTGCGCGACGGTTACGGCAATCAAACGAGCATAATTCGCCGCGATGGACAGGAATCTGTGCTGGTCACTTTTTTGAAGGTGGGTAAAGCCTCCACCCTGGACATCATCACCAACATCAAAGCGCGGTTACCGGCGCTACGGGCGGCGGCACCGCCTGATTTAACCTTGG
>CAIPNE010000808.1 GCA_903866355.1 uncultured Gammaproteobacteria bacterium | reverse complement strand
GCTCCAGACCCAAGCGTTGGCGCAGGTCATCTAGGGCCACGAGTTTGTTTTGCTGGCCTTGGTAGACGTACTCAATGCCCAGTTCTGCCATGCGCGTGGCGACCACCGCCGAATGCCGCCCGGTGATGATACCCACCGCAATGCCGGTGTGTTGCAGCATGACCAACCCTTGGCCATCACGCACATGGAAAACTTTCCATTCCTCGCCCGCGGGCCCCAAGAAGAGCTGCCCGTTAGTTAACACGCCATCCACATCGAAAATCACCAGCCGAATCCGGCGCGCCGCGGCTTGCAGAACGGCGGGGTCTAGGGCGCTCACATCACCCTCGCTTTTAATAAGTCGTGCATGTTCAGCACGCCCACCAGCGCGTGGTCTCGGTCTACCACCAACAGCGCGTTGATCTTGTTTTCCTGCATGATTCGCAAAGCATCGGCAGCGAGCGTATCCGGGTTGATGGTCTTGCAGTGGCTAGTCATCAGCGAACTGACCGGGGCGGTCATGACCTGCAGGCCTTGGTCGAGCGCGCGCCGCAGATCGCCATCGGTAAAGACCCCCAGCACCCGCGAGGCGGCGTCCAAAACCGCCGTGAGGCCCAACCCTTTGCGGGTGATTTCCATCAGCGCATCGGTCAGCGGGGTATCTGCATTTACCCAAGGCATGCGCTCACCCTGATGCATGAGGTCAGCAATCTTCAACAACAAGCGCCGGCCCAGTGCACCACCAGGGTGTGAGCGGGCGAAGTCTTCCTGGGTGAATCCGCGCGCTTCCAGTAGCGCGACGGCCAGCGCATCACCCATCGCCAGTGCCGCCGTGGTGCTGGAGGTGGGTGCCAAACCCAGCGGACAGGCTTCCTGCGCCACGCCCACGTTGATATGCACATTCGCCGCTTCGGCGAGCGTGGATTGCGGATTACCGGTCAGGGCAATGAGCGGAACCCCTAAACGTCTTAGCACCGGCACCAGCAGGGTGAGTTCGTCGGTCTCCCCAGAATTTGAAAGCGCGAGCACCACGTCCTCAGCGGTGATCATGCCCATATCACCGTGGCTAGCTTCGCCGGGGTGGACAAAAAATGCCGGCGTACCGGTACTCGCCAACGTGGCGGCAATTTTGCCGCCGATATGACCCGACTTGCCCATCCCCAGCACAATCACCCGGCCGCGACACTTCAGCAGGTAATCGGCGGCGACCACAAAGGCTGCGTCGACGCGGGGCACCAGGTCGGTAATGGCCTGAGCTTCGAGTTTGAGCACCGCTTGGGCAAGCTGGCAGAGTTTCTGCGCGTCGATGGGGTCCAAGTTTACGTAGTCCTTTGAGGCGGAAGCGCTCGGATCAGCGGGAGGCCGAGCCGGCTAGCGGGCTAATCGTCGATAGCCAACGACGCCGTTGGCTATTAGCGTGTGCGTCTAGTCGGCGCACAACTCGACGGTATTCGAACGGATTACCGTAGGCAGTGCAAGCTGACCGCGTGTGGCGCTCGCCCCGCCCCAACTTGCCGCACATCTGTCCTGTTTTTAAGGAGGTATTTTGATGAAAGCCATGCTGCTGGCAGCGGGGCGGGGCGAGCGCTTAAGGCCGCTAACCGACCACACCCCGAAGCCACTCATAGAAGTTGCCGGCAAGCCGCTCATTGTGTGGCAGATCGAACGCCTCGCGCAGGCCGGCATTACCGAGTTAGTGATTAATCTCGCCCACCTCGGCCCGCTCATCGAAGCGCGCTTGGGCAATGGCCAAACATGGGGCGTGCGCATCGAGTACTCCCACGAGCGAGAGGGCGCGCTGGAAGCGGCCGGCGGCCTGCGTTGGGCGCAACCCTTGCTGGGCGCACAGCCATTCGTGGTGGCCAATGCCGACATCTGGACAGATTTTGATTTTGCCACGCTGCCCACCACGCTCGCAGGACTTGCCCATCTCGTGCTGGTACCCAACCCCACCCATCACCCACTGGGCGATTTTGGCGTACGTGACACGCAGGTCTACCACCCAGGCACACCCGCGTTCACCTATGCCGGTATTGGGCTATTCAGCCCAGCGCTTTTTGCGTCGATTAGCGCCGGAGAACGCGCGCCCTTAGCCCCTCTGTTACGCCAAGCGATGGCCGCCGACGCCGTCAGTGGCGAGCTGTTTACTGGCCGTTGGATAGACGTCGGGACACCGGAGAGATGGCGCGAGGCCGAGGCCGCAGCCGCTAATTTTGAGGCTCGTGACGGTCAAAAAACCCGTAATTGATATACAAGTCAGGATCTTGGTTGCGATTAATGCGATAGATGATTATATTCAGGCTCTAACACCCTCTTAATCCTCTGATTGACGACCACCCGCTCTGATTTGTTGCTTTGGCGCGATTGCGCTGATGGGGCAAGCAGCAGTAAATAGCTCTCCCGACGTTCAGGAAAGTCTCCTCCGAGCCCCCCATGATTCGCGGAATTTCTCACCTCACCGGTGCGCGCTTGCGCATCTGCCTACTGGCGCTGAGCCTCTCAGCGCTGCCAGCTATGGGCCATGCGCAGACCAATGCGCTGCCCGCTGGTGCAGGCCAGGTGCTGCGCGTGGCGGTATTGCCCAACAGTCCCTCGGGCCTGCACACCGCGCAGGCGGCACGCATGATCGAAGACTTTGCCGGCGCGCTCGATCGCCCGGTCGAATGGTCCGTGGTCTCCCGACCCGAAGATTTATTCCAGCGCCTCACCCACGGCCAATGCGACCTCGTGGTGGGCTCACTGCCGAACGAAATAGCTAACAATCCGCAGATCGCTACCACGGCAACCGTGGCCACTCAGCGGTATGTCGCCATCGGCCGTTTAGACAATTGGGCTACCAGCCCGCTGCAGTTCCAACACTCGCGAATCGCGCTGGCGCGACGTGCACCGCTGTGGGATTACTTCCGAGATCTCCGAAGGGTAGTGCCTGGCATCACCATGGAGCCGCAGGCCAATGACCCCACCGGGCGGGCCTCGCTGGCGCTGGTTGCCAGTGGCGCGTTAGACGTTGCCGTCGTCGCGCTCGATCCAGATCCCGCCTGGCTCGCGGATTACCCAGGCCTTCGGGTGTTGTTCAATTTAACGGGTGATGAACCAGTGAGCTGGTTCGTGCGACGTGAGGATGAGCCACTGCGGGTGGCTCTGGATGCCTTTATCGAGCGTTTTCATACCGCCTACTTCGAACCCTCGGCCACGCCGCGCGATTTCGCCGCCATCCAACGCAGCGGCGTCCTGCGAGTCATTAGCCGCGTTGAACAGCCCAATTATTATATCGACCATGGCAAGCCCACTGGTTTTGAGTTTGAGTTGGCGCGTGCCTTTGCCGATCGCCACGGTCTACGGCTGGAGGTGCTCGTGGCCCGCGACGCCGCGCAGGTCCACGACTGGCTGCGCACCGGCGTGGGGGACCTCATCACCGCCCGTCTCGCGAGTGGCAGTACCGCCGCCGCGCCCTATTTTCGGCAGTCACGGCAGTATCACCATACCGCTTTCGCCACCGTGACTCGGCCAGCACTCGTGTTCCGCTCACCCAGCGATTTGTCGGGGCATACCTTCGCGGCGGTAGAGAATTCCCCTGAGCTGCAGGCGCTGCGCTCCCTACGCGAGCACTACCCGGGCGTGTCTCTGGTGGGAATAGAATCCACTTTGCAGCAAACGGCCCTGCTGCAACGAGTGGCCGAGGGTGTCATTGATGCCACCGTGGTCGCCGGCGAGGACCTTGCGCGGCTAGCCGTGGAATACCCCACGCTGCGCATTGGGCCATCCATTCCGCACGCTGATGATTACCGCTGGACGGCCCGCGCCAACGACGCAACGCTGCTCGCAGCGGTAGACGAATTTCTCCTCGCCTCCCACGCCGATGGCCTTACCGCCCTGCTATGCGCCCGTTATTTCGAGCCCTCGATTACCGATCCCCTGGTGGCGGCCGCAGACGCTCGGTTAACGCCCTTCGATGGCATCGTGCGCCACTATGCGGATCGCTACGGCTTCGACTGGCGGCTCATCGCCGCGCAGATGTATCAGGAGAGCCAGTTCAATCCCCGCGCCATCTCACCGGGCGGTGCCGTTGGCCTAATGCAGTTGCTGCCGAGTACGGCAGAATCACTCGGTTTTCCCAATCTCAGCCGTCCCGAAAGCGCCATCCATGCGGGCGTCAAATACCTGCATACCCTGCGCGATGGGTTCGACGTCGAGGTCCCAGCGGGCGAGCGCACATGGTTTGCCTTGGCGGCCTACAACGTGGGTGTACAGCGGGTGGAGAAAGCGCGCGATCTCGCGCTCCAGCTCAAACTCGATCCCAACCGTTGGTCGGGCAATGTGGAGAAAGCGATGCTCTTACTCGCGCGCACGAGTGGGCGCGGTGCCGGCATTTCGCGCTACGGCCAAGCCATCATTTACGT
>CAIPNE010000807.1 GCA_903866355.1 uncultured Gammaproteobacteria bacterium | reverse complement strand
GCCGATGCTCAGCTCGGCGATATGACCCGCACTGAGATGCCCGACGCTCGGCACCGCCTGAGTTACGTCATCGAGAAAACGGAAGCCTCTGCGCATCGCACACTGGCCGCAGTGGAAGACATGATGCCGATGGCTGAGCGGCTGGTCGGTGGCGCGGCGGCGGTTATCGCGGCGGGCGATGTGGTGCAAATGAAGGCCTACATTGAAGCAGCCTCCGCTGCCGGCAAGCTAATGCAGGGTGGTCTGTCTGAGATCCTGATGGCGCAGGAATATCAGGATCTGACCGGGCAGGTCATTCGCCGAACGATCGAAATCGTGGAGCAGGTAGAAAGCAAACTGGTGACGCTGCTCACGGCTGAGTTACCAACTGGCAGCGCGCGCGACCAGGCGCGAGCGCCGACTACTGCAGCACAGGGGCCGGTCATCCGGCCGGATGCGAGCGCGTTTACTCAACAGGACGACGTTGACGCATTGCTGGCTGAACTCGGGCTCTGAGCGCCACTTCCAATTGTCCCGTGCGCCTAGCCCTCGCTGCTAGGCGCGCGAAAAATCTCTCTTTTTAGTCAGTGCTCTGCACTGACACTCCAGCAAATCACCGTTTCTGCCGCTAACTCTTTCGGCATATTTATTTTCGACGCGTTACCGGACTGCACCGCAAGACGCTGCAGCAGCGGGGAAGATGACGATGGATGATGAGATACTTCAAGACTTTTTGATCGAAGCGATGGAAATCCTCGAGAACCTCGACACTCAATTAATTGACTTAGAGGCGTCTCCGCACGATCACAATTTGTTGAACGCTGTGTTTCGCAGTTTCCACACAATCAAGGGCGGTGCGGGCTTTCTGGCCCTCGACGCAATGGTCGAAGTGGCGCACAAGGCAGAAGATGTTTTCGACATGTTGCGGAATGGGCGCTTTACGCTCGATTCCGCGATCATGGACGTATTTCTGCGAGTGCTGGACGCGCTGCGTGGCATGTTTGATAGCATCAAGGCGGGCACGAGTCCCGCGCCGGTGCCGCGCGAGTTGATCGAGCAACTGCGGTGCATTGCGGCGGGCGAGTCGCTAAAAGCACCCGCTGCGCAGGCCACCTTTAGCGTCGCTGACGGCGGCGAATTCGATGACGTGGTCGCTGGCATGCTGGCCGAGTCGCCCGCTGTCGGGAATTCTGCACAGCAAATCGACGATGCAGAATTTGAAGCCTTGCTGGATGCTCGGCACGCCCCCGCTCCGACCAACGTGAGTGCGCACGATAGCGATTTGATTTCCGACGACGAATTTGACGCGCTGCTGGACAGCTTACAAGCCCCTAAGGCACCCACGCCCGTGCCGACGCTGGCCGCGCCGGCCGCTCACGGGACAATCTCCGACGATGAATTTGAGTCTTTGCTCGACAACCTTGAGGCCCAGAAAAAAGCCCCGGCGAGTCTGGCCAGTAGCGCAGCACCCAGCGATGCCATTAGCGATGCTGAGTTCGAAGCACTGCTCGATAAACTTCAACCTAAAGCAAATAGCGCACTTGCCTTTGCACCCGTGGCGAAAGCCAAGGCCGAAGCGGCGCCTGTGCCGCATGCTAGCGAACCGCAACCGCAGGAAAACACCATACGGGTAGGCACGGACGTGCTGGACCGCATCATGAACATGGTGGGTGAGTTGGTGCTGATCAGAAACCGACTCACCAATTTGCAAGGCCGAATTGGTGACGTGGAGGTGACCCAAGCGGTGGGTAACTTGGATGTCATCACGAGCGACCTGCAGATGGCGGCGATGAAAACGCGGATGCAGCCGATCAAAAAAGTCTTCGGACGCTTTCCGCGCGTCGTGCGCGATCTGGCGCGGACGCTCGGTAAAGAAGTCGAGCTGGAATTACTGGGCGAGGAAACCGACCTCGACAAAAATTTGGTGGAGGCGCTGTCCGACCCGCTGGTGCATTTAGTTCGCAACGCGGTAGACCATGGTGTGGAAATGCCCGCCGAACGGCTCGCCGCCGGCAAGTCGCGCGGTGGCAAGCTGCGCTTGTCCGCCGAGCAGGATGGCGATCAAATATTGTTGATCATTCGGGACGATGGCAAAGGCATGGACGCCGAGATGCTGCGCGGCAAGTCGGTGGAGAAGGGTTTGCTGGAAGAAGACGCCGCGTTTCGACTAACCGAACGCGAATGTTTCGAGCTTATTTTTCTGCCGGGCTTCTCCACGAAGGAAGAAATTTCGGACGTCTCGGGTCGTGGTGTGGGGATGGACGTGGTGAAGACTCGGATCACCCAACTCAACGGGTCTGTTGAGATCGACTCAAAAGTTGGCGTGGGTACGACGATTAAAATTCGAGTCCCACTGACGCTCGCCATCATGCCCACGCTGATGGTCAATTTAGGAAAACAAATTTTTGCACTGCCGCTGGTTAACGTGAAGGAAATTATAGATTTCCGGCGCGAGCAGGCCCAAGACATAAACGGGCGAAAAACTTTGGTGGTCCGTGGCAAAGCGTTGCCTTTGTTTTACCTCACGCGTTGGCTGGTACGTGGTGTGCAAGAGCTGACTGTCGATCAGGGACACGTGGTAATTGTGGGCGTGGGCAGTCAGACACTGGGGTTTATCGTGGACGAACTGATAGGCCAGGAAGAGGTGGTTATTAAACCGCTGGGCGCGCTGTTGAGTGGTGCGCGCGGTTTATCTGGGGCGACGATTACCGGCAACGGTCGAATTGCGCTAATCCTTGATTTGCCAGAACTCATCGACGCGTACGGGCGTCGCTGAGCCGCGAGCGATCAAGGCAGCTTCATGGACTGCGCCTACCGCCAGAAAACGGCTAAGCCTATCCGAGCGCTGGTGCTAGATGACCGGGCGTTCGCGCGCGCACAACTTGTGAAAACCCGGGCATGGGACCCGGCAATGGCCAACGTCGGGGCGCCCGCAGAAGGGCGTGCGGCAGTGGCCGCGGCGATTGCACCGCGCTCCAACGTGGTGACCCTGGGCGTAGAAATGTCTCAGATGAACGACCTTGGCGCTGTGCGTCAAATTACGCGTCTGGCCTCCACCCGCAGCGTGAGGCAGTCGGCGTTTACCCACGCCGAGAGCGAGTCCACTCTCACGGCGCCAGAAGCCGGTGCGATCGATTTCATCGCTAAACTCCTTTTGCACGTCACAGGCGCTGGTGGCGCCAGTCACGCGCGACGCCAGATCCGAAAATATCTCGCCCGGGGAGTCGGGGCGCCCATCGCTGGGTGGTCGCTCGCAAGGCCAAGCCTCGCGGGTGTGAAACCGCGCGCAGCTGCCGCGGGGTTTTTTCTGAACGTTCTCTGCTCATCCTGGGTGCAGCCACTGGTAGTCCTGCCTGACTACCAGAGTGGGTCACTGCGACCCCGGCGTCTTTCGCGCAGCGCCTCAACGGGCGCTGCCGCGTGCCTGTGATGATGGCAACTCAGGGTGCGGCGTTGGTGCCGGGAGGGTGGCAAACTCAGGCGCAGCACCTTGGCGAATTAGGGTTCACGCAACTGATCGCCGGCATCTCCGATGACGTCTGCCTGCCGTCGCCAGGGGTGCTGTTTGCGAGCCTGGCGCGCAGCGTTATGCCCGACGCCGGCGCGGTAGTGTTAACAGGAATGGGGTGCTATGGCAGTCTAAGATTGCGGCTGCCAGCGGCTGCTGGCGGCACGCTGTGGACCCAGAACAAGGCGTGCAGCGCTATTTTTGGGAAGCCGGCGGCACCGCTGCGCACGGGTCTCGCGGCGGCGGTTATTTCGCCGTGCGCGCTGGCGTTACGCTGGGTGCAAGCCCGGTGAGATGGGATATTCTCAGCGTCGTTGGGCTCTTGTTGGCGGTTGGCGCTGTGCTTTCCGGGCAGTACCTCGATGGTGGCCAGGTCTCGATGCTATTCAACGGGCCCGCACTCTTGATCGTGCTGGGTGGCACGCTGGGCGCCACGATGTTGCAATCGCCGGTAGGCGTTTTTGCCCGTGCGCTAGAAATTTCTGCCTGGGTGCTACGACCACCGGTGCAGCCGCTGGAACCCCTCTTTAACGACCTCGTTCATTGGTGTCGAGTGGCGCGACGCGATGGTTTGCTGGGGCTGGAGGGGCTTGTTGAATCCGTACAACATCCGTTCGCCCGCAAAGCACTGCAATTATTAATCGATGGCAACGACCCCGAACTTATCCGGGAAACCCTGATGACCGAGAGCAATGCTCGCGAGCAGCGCGACCTCCAAGCTGCTCGGGTCTACGAAGGAATGGGGGGATACGCTCCCACCTTAGGCATTTTGGGCGCGGTGATCGGACTCATTGAGGTGATGAACCATCTGAGCGATCCCGCTTTGCTGGGGCGTGGTATCGCGGTGGCTTTCGTATCGACGGTTTATGGCGTGGCTTTTGCCAATCTGATTTTCCTGCCAATGGGCGCGAAGCTTAAAGCGCTGGTCAGGAACGAGACCCAGCTCGATGAAATGATCACGATCGGTATTACGGCGATCGCCGATGGGGAAAACCCACGGGTAATCGAATCGCGCTTACAGGGTCTGCTGGGGTGAGCCCGCGGGCGCGTGCGCCATGGCGGCGTGTGCCAGTCGAAGAAGAACCAACGCGCGACCGCTGGTTGGTGTCTTACGCAGATTTCATCACGCTCCTACTGGCTTTTTTCGTCGTTCTCTACTCCGTTTCTTCGGTTAATAGCGGTAAGTTTCGGGTGCTGTCGAAAGCCTTGGAAAGCGATTTAAAGGCCCATCCAAAAAACGATCAACCCCCGGAGCGCTCGCGTGCCGTGCCCATCGATATGGGCGGTGGGGCGCCGCCTCGTGAAAGTCTCTTGGACGCGCCGCGTAATATTGCCGATTTAGAAGAGGCCGCAGGTGCTGACTCCATCAACGCCCAAACCCCAGCACTGGTCGCACCGCCTGCGCTGCCGGTGGCGGGGACGCCACGCGAAAAACTAGAGGCCGCGATCGGTGCCTTTGGGGGCCGCGACGACGTGAAGCTGCGCGAAACCCGTGATTGGCTGGAAATTGAACTGGGCAGTGAGGTGCTGTTCGCCACCGGCAGCGCCACCCTGAGTGCCGCCGCCATGCCGGCGTTAGCGAAAATTGCAGCGGTCGTTGCCGATATGGGGCATGCCGTGCGGGTGGAGGGCTTTACGGATAACGTGGCATTCAGCGGCGGAGCCTATGGGTCCAACTGGGGTTTGTCGGCGGCCCGCGCGGCAACAATTGCCGAATATCTAGCGACCGCCGGGGTGACACCGGAAAAACTTGCCGCGATTGGTTACGGTGAGCACCGTCCGATTGCTGACAACACCACGTCAGAAGGCCGTCGTCAAAACCGTCGCGTGGTGGTAGCTGTTGGCAAAAATGACCAAGTGACGCTGGCTGGCGATGCCAGCGCAGCCGCGCAACCTACCGTAACGCCACCTGTGAAAGAAGCGGCCCAATCCTTGCAGAGAGTTATGCAACTTCCCGGACCTGCGGAGATTGCAGAATGAAAATCTGGACTATTGCGGCGCAAAAAGGTGGTGTTGGCAAAACCACTACGACCATTAGTTTGGCTGGCTGCTTGCTGCGCGAAGGTGCGCGCGTGCTGCTGGTTGACCTTGACCCCCACGGCTCGCTCACCACCTATTGCGGGTTTGATCCCGATGTCGTGGAACCCAACTTGTATAGCCTGTTCGCCGCGGTGGCAGACGGGGCAATGGTGGGCATCAATGAAATGGTGCTGCCAACGGCTATTCCTGATTTAAGCATCGCGCCAGCGTCCACCGCGCTGGTTACCCTGGAGCGCCGTTTTGGGCTCAAGCAGGGTATGGGGCTGGCGCTTAAACGTAGCTTGGCGCTAGGTGCCCAGCATTATGACTATTGCCTCATCGACTGCCCGCCCACCCTCGGGGTACTGGTGGTCAACGCGCTGGTTTGTTGTGAACAACTCGTGGTGCCGGTGCAGACGGAGTTCCTCGCCGAGCGCTCGCTTGACCGGTTGCTCAGCACTTTGCGGATGATCGAAAGTGCACGTGGTCAGCCCTTGCCACATTTGGTGGTCCCCACGCTGTTTGATCGTCGCACGCGGGCCGCTACCGATACGTTGGCTTCCATGCGGGCGCGCGCCGATATCAACTTATGGAGCGGCACCATCCCGGTGGATACGCAACTGCGCGAAGCGAGCAGGATTGGCGTGCCGTTGACGCTGCGTCACCCCTATGCCCGCGGCAGTCTTGCCTATCAGGAACTGCTCGCAGCGGTGCGTGACGAGGAGCCCGAAGCCATGAGGGTTGCCGGATGAGCCTGGTTCAGCTAACACCAAAACTCTCGACCGCTGAATTGGTCAGTCGTTATCTCATTGAACACTTGCAGACTATCGACGAAGCGCCAAGCCCTGCCATGGTCGTGACCACTCCTAGCCTGATGTCCGCCATCGCCTTTTTGGTGGGGCCTTTTCGGTTTCTCTGCCGTGCAGATGCGCTCCTCACCATCGCGCCCACTACGCCCTGTGCGGTGGTGATCGATGCGGTAGAACTGGTGCCCGAACCCTACCGCAGTAAATTGGACGGTGGCCAGATACTGGCCCGCGATGCCATTTGGTTGCGCGGCGGGCGGCTGGAAATTCGCGGCTGTCGTTTGGAAGGCTCGCGGGATATTTCCCCAGAAATGCTCACCCCGCGCGGTCCACGCGCCGCCGCGCCGTGGATCGGCGCGACCTTGCGCGATCCGCCGGCGTTTGTACTGGATCCCGACGCCACCCAACTGCATTTCATGCGCCGTCTGCGAGCCAGCGACTAAAGACTGGCACGATCAGTGCTCTAGTGATTGTGACTACGCTTGATTCGTCGAAAATTTGACGCCAAGGCGCCTTTCGCCAAGTTACCGAGGTACCGACCATGAGTTCTGTGTTGAAACAAAAAGAGAGCCAATTCAATCGCTGGGTCACTTACCGGTTGGCCGATGAGATTTACGGCATCAACGTCATGCAGGTGCAGGAAGTGCTGCGGATGAGCGAGATTGCCCCGGTGCCTGGGGCGCCTTCTTGCGTGCTGGGCATTATCAACCTGCGCGGCAATGTGGTGACGGTGGTGGATGCGCGCGAGCTATTCGGTTTGTCGAGCAGCGACGCCACCGACCAAACCCGCATCATGATTGTTGAAATCAACAAATTGATCGTCGGCCTGCTGGTCGACAGCGTGGCGGAGGTGGTCAATATCCAAAATTCCGATATCGACTCCGCGCCCAACATCGGCAATGAAGAAAATTCGCGCTACATCCAAGGTGTGTTCAGCAAAAATAACGAGATATTGATTTTGGTCGATCTCAATCGACTGATGGGCCCGGACGCGCAATTTATCCAAGGCGGGTTCTGACCCTCCGCCATGCCGAATTCAGTTCCGCCTCTCGACCTCATGCCCCTCTGGCTGGGCGCTGTGCTGCTGGGGCTCATTGTCTTGACGCTGGTCGGGGTCGCTCGCAGCCAAGCGCGCCGCCTGGTCGCTTTGGAGAACGCATTGGCAGAAGAACGCAAAGTGCGTGAGCAACTGGCCCGCGATTTAGGTGGGCTCGTGGCATGCTCCCGCGAATTGGGAGAACGCGTGGGTCAGCAAACGGCCAAACAGAAGGCCCTATTGGAACGGCTGAACGAAATGGCCCAACAAATGGATGGTGGCCAAGCGATTACCCAAGCCGAGCGTTTGATGGCAGGTGGGCTGGAAATGGACCAAATCACCCAAATGTGTGCACTTTCGCAGGGCGAAGCCGCGCTACTCGAGCGCTGGAAAAACCACCGCAGCGCCGCCTGATCACCGCCGTCCTTGTCGCCTAGTCCACAACTGGTTTACCCTTCGCGCCCGCGACTAAAAAGTGACGCGGATTGGAGAGATGTCCGAGTGGTTTAAGGAG
>CAIPNE010000806.1 GCA_903866355.1 uncultured Gammaproteobacteria bacterium | reverse complement strand
CGAGATATTGCTCCATGCCCACGCGATTTTGCACACGCGTGAGGGGATCAATGGTGGCCATTTTCAGCGCACGTTCGTAGAGCAAGGCGTTGCGCAGGGGATAAATCAGCTGGCAGAGGAGGAGTTCAAACAGTGCCTGCTCATGGCTGGCAAAAGACTGATCCCGCGTGAAAGTTATGGCCCCGAGATCATGCCCGTGCAAGTCTAGCTGGTAGGTACACACGTGTGGTTGCGTGCGACCTTGCGTGAAAGTAGATTTTTCCGCAGCGTGCTCATAGCGCAGGCTAAAGCCGGGTACGATGAGGCGCGCCTCGGCGGCAAAAGTGCCCAACACTTCATTCACGTGGAGACTCGACTGCAGCGCCTGCGAAAGGCGAAGCTGAGAGCGCTCCGAAAGTCGCGGTGTACGGGACTGTGGCGCCGTGAATAAGCTGATGGAGGCCGACGCTGCTGGGGCCTCAGTATGGGGTGCTAATTCCGCGTGACTGATCATGGAAATCTTCCTTAGGTTGTTCCTACCGGGAATAAGCAAATTTTGTACCACTCGTAAAATATCGCGGCGTCGACGTTAGATCACCGCACGGGAGGCGGTTGCGATTGGTTTTGGGTTAGGCGGGGATGCTAGAGATGTCGCCGATGCAGGGCTGTCACCGCAAATAGTCGGCTGCAGCGACGGCTGGCGACATTTTATTGGCGGACGGGGCGGCCAGCTGGAGGCGGCACACGACCCCGGCCAAGATCTGCCGCCTATTGCAAGTCGAGTTGCCGTGCGTGGAATCCGCTTGCCGCCGGACTCAACAAGTAAGCAAAGGCCGGTGCCAGATCTTCGGGCAACGGTAGCCGGGTTGCGTCTTCCGCGGGATAAGCCTGCGCCCGCATACGGGTGCGACAGCGTCCCGGGTTCACCGAATTCACGCGGATGGCCGAGGTGTCGGCGAGTTCGTCGGCGAGCACTTGCATCATGCCCTCTACGGCGAATTTTGAGGCCGCGTAGGCTCCCCAATAGGCGCGGCCACGCCGTCCCACCGCAGAAGACACCAACAATAGGCTTGCACGGGCAGCGGCGTTGAGTAGCGGCAAGCAGGTTTTGGCCAGTAAAAAATTACTGTGCACATTGACTTGGAACACGCGCGCCCAAATCACCGGGTCATAGTTAGCCATGGGCGAGAGTTCGCCCAACATGCCGGCGTTGAGCACCAGCCCCTCGAGTTGGCCAAACTGAGTTTGCAGCAGGTCGCCGAGATCTTCGTAGTCTGTCACCGTCGCGCCTTCCAGATTGAAGGGGATGAGCACCGGCTCTAAACCATTTTGTGCCGCGATGGCATCAGCCACGGCTTCGAGCGCACGGACATCGCGGGCCAACAGCAAGGTTTGGGCGCCAGCTAAAGCGCAAGCCAACGCAATGGCGCGGCCCAGACCGCGCGAGGCACCGGTAATCAGAATGCGGTGGCCAACCAAAGGACCCGCCGTCAGCGTGAAATCGGCGGGTAGTGTGAGGCGATCGGGCAGGGGGATGGTCATGAGTTTAGCCAAAGTCTCCGGGGCGCAGGATGGTATCGCGCAGGTAATTGCGGTCGTCGGTCGCGGGATAATCCAGCGTGAAATGCAGGCCGCGGCTTTCTTTGCGCTTGAGCGCGCAGCGAATCACCAACTCGGCCACTTGCACCAGGTTACGCAGCTCGATGAGGTCGCTAGTCACCCGGAAATTGGCGTAGAACTCCCCAATTTCGTTGCGTAGGAGATGCACGCGCCGGCGCGCGCGCTCCAGTCTTTTAGTGGTTCGGACAATTCCCACGTAATCCCACATGAAGCGACGCAGTTCATCCCAATTGTGGGACACCACAATTTCTTCATCGGCATCGGTGACTTGGCTTTCATCCCAAGCTGGGATTTGGGGTAAGGGCGGAACGTTGTCTCGATTCGTCAAGATGGACTCCGCCGTCGAGCGGGCGGTGACCAAGCACTCTAATAGGGAGTTACTGGCCATGCGGTTAGCGCCATGCAAGCCGGTGCAAGCTGCTTCGCCCACAGCGTAGAGACCCGGCAAGGAAGTACGTCCTGCCAAGTCGGTCAACACCCCACCGCAAAAATAATGCGCGGCCGGGACCACGGGCAGAGGCTCCTTGGTGAGATCGAAGCCTAATTCG
>CAIPNE010000805.1 GCA_903866355.1 uncultured Gammaproteobacteria bacterium | reverse complement strand
TCGATAACCGCCACTCGCTTGTCCAGTTTCGCCGCCTGAATCGCCGCGCGCTGCCCTCCGGGTCCAGAACCGATCACAATGAGGTCATAGTCGTACTGCGGCATTCGTTCGTGCTCCGATTTGATAAAGCTTACTCGCACCTCAAATGCGCTCAGCGGGCAGCGCGTCATGGGTGCAGTCTCGGCGGCCTCCGCCAACGTGGGGCCACGCTCAGCAAGGACGAACGCAGACCGGCGAGGATCGCGCAAGGCCACCCCAATCTTAAACGATGCCGTGAGCTTGATCGGTATTTTATGATTTTGTTCATGACGCATCGCGACGCCGGGTTAGGTCTGAGGTGGCATCGGCAACAAAGCGCATCAGGGCGCCTCAGGCTATCCCCATAAACCGAGGCTCTCACGCACACGGCGGCTGCCCGTCAATCACGAAGTGCCCTCCGCTGCGCGTCCTCACAAGACCCACTACCCACGGAAAATCCGGCACCCGTTCCGCTATTTGCAGCGGCTTGCTGGAGTGGGTCGGTCGTGCGTGCGGCGCTAAATTACGCACGTCCAAGTCACGTAGGTCGGGTAGACTGCCGCTTCAATACGGTGTCACCCTGCCGCCGGCCTAGCTCTCAAAACGGAGATTTTATGAAAACACGCACTCTCGGCGGCACTGGCATTCCGGTATCCGCGATCGGTCTGGGCTGCATGGGAATGTCGGAATTCTACGGCGCCTCCGATCGCCAACAGTCCATCACACTCATCCAACAGGCGTTGGATCTGGGCGTGAATTTCTTTGATTCCGCCGATGCCTATGGCCCGTTCACCAACGAAATTTTGCTCGGCGAAGCGCTCAAGGGTCGTCGCGACGAAGCCATCATCGCCACCAAATTTGGCAACCGCCGCGGGGAAAACGGCGAATTTCTCGGTATCTGCGGTACGCCAGAATTCGTGCGCAGTGCCTGCGATGCCAGTCTCAAGCGACTCGGCGTTGAGTGTATCGACCTTTACTATCAGCACCGTGTGGATCCCAGCATCGCCATCGAGGAGACCCTCGGCGCGATGGCGGAATTAGTCAGCGCAGGGAAGGTGCGGGCGCTCGGCTTGTCGGAGGCCGCACCCGCCACACTACGTCGCGCCCATGCTGTGCATCCAATCGCCGCCCTACAGACGGAATACTCACTCTGGTCACGCGAGCCAGAAGATGAACTACTGGCCACCTGCCGCGAGCTCGGGGTGACCTTCGTGGCCTACAGCCCGCTTGGGCGCGGCATGTTGTCGGGTCAAATTCGGGCCGTTGAGGATCTCGCCGACAACGATTTTCGACGCCTGACACCGCGCTTCCAAGGCGATAATTTCCAACGAAATCTTGACGTGGTCGATGCGGTCAATGCGCTCGCCGCGGAGCGCGGTTGCACTGCCGCGCAGTTGGCATTGGCTTGGGTGTTGGCACAAGGACAAGACATCGTGCCAATTCCTGGCACACGTGCCATCGCGCGTCTGCGTGAAAACGCCGCGGCGGTGGCGATGAGCTTAAGCGCGGCCGACCTCGCTGCCATCGAAGCAGTAGCCCCCAAGGGTTTCGCTCACGGAACGCGCTATGACGCCGGCCGCATGAAAGCGCTAGGTCTGTAGGGCTTAATTGCCTAGGGTGGCTGGCAACACCCTAGGCAGGTCCATAAGCCGGGACTGCGCGTTAGTGACGCTGCTCACGTGCTGTAAAAGCGCCCTGCTGTTGCTGCTGAAACGCCTTGCGGCAGCAGCTCCTGCGGTGTCATAGGCGAGCAGGCGGGACGCTTCACGCCGACGGATAAGTTTTAGGTTTCCGGCGCCTGGGGTCAGGCTTGGGCGATAAAACGACTCACTGGGGAGTCGGTAGATCCATACGATTGCGCCAGTTTCTTCGCCGTGGCAGCGCGTTGGGCAATTTCTGCCCGCGCCTCCTGCTCCATCTGCCCAGCTGATGCCGCCACCGCCCGATCCTGGGGGCTGGGCTGGGCTGGCGCCAAAGCCGCCGCGCGAATAATTTGCGCCTTGCGCAGGGTTTCTTCCGGCGTGCGCCCCGGACCCGCGTTAATTTGTACCTCGCCGCCCACCGCATAGCGGCGATTATCCGGGCCGGTCTTGTAGGTGAAATTGGCCCCACTCATCGCCAGACCACCGGCCTGCGCCAGATGCGCTTGCTCGTGCAACCGCACTTCACTGTCGATGGATTTTAATTCGCTCACAACCGCCATTTCGGCGTCATTCAACGGCTGGTTTTGGGCGTTATTGGGCCGCCCCTGCGTAGCAATCGCAGCAGGCTTCGCCTGACTAGCCTCTGGCGCCAAGTCGGTGACGCTGGTCTTCGCCGCGCCATACTGCCCGCCCGCGCGGCTAGGATAGCGGGTGGTCGCAGACACAACATTGACATTAATCGTCACCATCGCCCAAGACTAGTCCTCAGCTTGCCCGGTGGAAAGGACCCTGCACGCTGCCTTAGCCGCCGACGCACGGCCTCGGCTCTCGCTCGCCTGCCTAGAAAACATTTCGCTGAGCGGGTGGACGACGGCCGGGGGGGCTGTGCGGGTAGCGAATCTCCATCGCCCGGCGGCGGCGGTTGGTAGTCGCGACACCGACAGGGCAGACCAGTCGACCCTGCCGCGCTCTTTCGCTTAGCCTCAGAACGCGCTGCCAGTGCAGGCTGTATTACCCCCACCACCACGCCCTCCTCTCGTTATTGAGGCCCAGCGCAATGCCCAGCCACGCAGTCGGGATCATTAGATGGGAATGGTTAGCGGGAGGTTGAATTAAAGTGGTGGTGACACCACCAGCGCAGCCCCATAGTCCTGATGCGTAGGTGCGATGAGAGCCGTCGCGGTGCACCGCGGGCGCGGTTTAGAATCGGCCCGCTATTTGCTGCTGCGCGCAGCGCGCTAGACCATGCGGCCGGTGACCCGGAGATGGGCAACTGGCTCGGCCACGCTTGCGGCTGTGTGGTCACTGCGCGGGCCGCCGAGTTGCTCGCGGGACGCCGGCTAGGCGTCCGTTGATGACTGGCTTTAGCCCGTCACTAGCCAGCGCCGCGCATGGCTCTGACCGCCTGCAAGGGCGTCTTATTGGCGGAAACTAGCGTCTTTTCGATCGAGCATGCGCAGCAACGCAGGCCATGCAAGTCGGTCCAACATACCCGCCGCCATCAGTTGCTTGCCCTGCCGGCGCGAGGTTTCTAGTGACGCTGCCGACGGCTCGTATAACTGGCCACTCGCCATCGCCCGCACCTGCATGCTGCAGGCACGCTCGAAGGTGTAGAGCATCAAGAAACAATCCGACACCGTCGCGCCCACCGCCAGCGTGCCGTGATTGCGCAGCATCATCAGTTTTTTATCCCCGATGTCGCGCACCAGTCGCGCGCGTTCGCCAAGATCTAGCGCTACCCCTTCATATTCGTGGTACGCCACTTCGTCCTGAATGATCATGGCGGTCTGCGTGATGGGCAACAAACCCTGTGCCATCGCCGATACCGCCACCCCATCGTCCGTGTGGAGATGCATCACCGCTTGCGCGTCTTCACGGGCCATGTGAATGGCGCTGTGGATACAAAAACCCGCAGGATTGACCTCGTAACCGCTCGACAAGACGATGTTGCCCTCCAGATCTATTTTCACAAGATTGGAAGCGGTCACTTCGTCGAACATCAAACCGTAGGGGTTGATCAGGAAATGGTGCTCAGGTCCCGGCACGCGGGCCGACAAATGGGTAAAAATGAGGTCCGTCCACTGGTAGTGATCTACCAGCCGATAAGCTGCGGCTAGGTCCACCCGGATCGCCCATTCCTCGGCGCTAATGCGGCTTTGGACGTCAGTTTTTTTTGCCGATAGTGCGTGAGCCATTTGCAGCGCCTCTGGTTTGTTAGTGCAAGCCCTAAGGTACTCCTAGGACCCCGCCCAAAGGAAGACTGGCTCCCGGCGTGGTTTCTGTCTTCGCTTGCGGAAAGCACTGGGATTCTTGCGTGCACCCACGCCGAGGGCGCGTGGGGGGATGGGCTTAGCGCAAGCTGGGCAGCACGTAGTCCGCGAGCATTTCGCGCAGCTTGGCTTTTTGCATCTTGCCGGTACCACCCAGAGGAATCGTCGTGACAAACACGACGTCGTACGGGATCTG
>CAIPNE010000804.1 GCA_903866355.1 uncultured Gammaproteobacteria bacterium | reverse complement strand
GGGCAGGCGTTGGGCGAGAAAATGCTGCGTGTAGCGCAGCGCTTCGGGTTTTTGCTCGTCGTAATACCAGTTGACGGCAAGAGGATGGTGAGTGTCGTGCACTTCTTTGATGAGGTCGGTGATCACCAACTGCAACTGGTGCGCCCATTCGCACCCTGCCTCGTCGCTCGGTGCGAGGCCAATTTTAGGACCCAGGTAGCGCAGGATATTCGCGGACTGGGAAATCACTCGCGACCCATCTCTGAGGAAGGGTGGCGCGTAAGGGGGGCGTTCTTCGTTGGGATCCTGCAGCGCTTGCAGTAAGGCCGCCACCCCGCCGCCCAGCGCTTCGGGTTTGCGGGCGACATCGATATAGGCGGCGCCAGCGTCTTCTAGGGCAATGCGGACAAATTCGCCGCGGCCTTGAATGGTGGGCCAGTAGAAAAATTCAAACGCCATGGGGAAGTCCTTGTGCTGGTGATGAGCCGCGCGCCGGCTCGTGCGGGGTGGCTGGGCTGTCTAGGCGCTGCGCAGACCTGCGGCGCGGCACCCAAGAATCGCCACAAAAGGCAACACGAGGCCGCCACCCAGCACGCAGATCAACAGCCCACCCAGCGCACTATAATCGGCTGTGGTGGTGACGGCGTGGGTGAGGGGATCGCGCATTTCGCGGACCACGATAAAAATTTCGTTGAGGTAGCGGGTGCCTAGCTGGGAGGCGGAAAGCGCGAGATTGGTAAACGACGCCATGACCGCAAAATAAGTGGCCTTTAAATGTGCGGGCGCGGAGTTGGCGATCCATGCCAGCAGCGGCACCATGGAAATTTGTCCCAACGGCGACTCCAACGCCGTGTCCACCAGCGCAATAAACCGTGCATCGACAAACCCGCCGGTGTGGGCTGCGGTCCACACATGCAGGCCGTAGTACATGGCCAACGTGGGCAGGCCAAGGATGAAACTGACGAGCGTCAAGCCACCCACGATATAGGCCAACGAACGCTCGGCCATGAGCCGGCGAAAAGCAAATAACCCCACCAAGGTGAGCAGACTGGCGACCAGCGACAGCCGGGCCAGAAAGCTTTGGTCGAAGCCGAGTTCGTCGATCATCCACCAGGTGGAACCGGCGCCCGGCCCGGGCATCGCGCGAAAAACAAAAATAACGATCGCCGTGCCGAGCAGGGTGCGTCTGGCTTCGTCTTCGAGTTCGCGCAGTAGCCTCCACATTAAACCGCCAATCACCAACAAGGAGCCGGCAAAGATAAGCTCTTGCGCGTAGACCAGCGTGGAGAGACCGATGCTCAGCGTCAGTCCTAAAAAAACCACGCTGCCGCCCAAAATCCACCAGTTCGGCGCAGCAGCCCCGCCGCGATCGTCGAGTAAATCGAGGATGGCCGCGGCGCTGAAACCCTGCGCGGCGAGCCGCTGCCACTGTCTGTGCCGGAGCCCGGCGGCGACCGCGACGCCCAGCACTGAAACCACGGGGATCACGAGGGCGTAGGCATAAACCTGCGCATAAATAGCCATTTTTGCCGCTGCTGACTGGCCTTCTGCCCCTGTAAACAACACGACATTGAGGACCGACACCAACACCCCGCCGCCGATAATCGCCACCCGCCCCAGCGTTTGGAGCGTGGTATTCATGCGGCGGCGCTCGGCGGCAGGAATAGGCGCGCCACGGCTATCAACGCGCGGCACCGCCTCTACCGTCATCGCGTCGGCGACGGTGTCTTGGGTCATATAACCCACGGGTGAGAGCAGCGCGCTGAGCACAAACCACCAACTGCTGGGCATGACGCTCGCCATGGCGCTGGGGTGGGTGATGAGGCCAATCATGATGAGGAGGCTGGCGGCGATGAGGCTGGCCCCTAACACCACCAGTGCGGCTTTGTAGCGCCAAATTAAATCCACCAAATGTCCCATCGGCACTTTGAGCGCCCAGGGAATGCCGGCCCAAAAGCCAACGGCAGCCAAAAAAGCCGCCGACAAATCGAGATAGTCTTTGATAAAAAAGGTGCCGACGATGCCGGTCAGACCAGAGATACCGGCCGCCAAATACACCATCAGGGGTGGCAGGTAGGACCAGCGCAGTTCGCGCAGCAAGGCTGGCAAATGACGGTCGAAGAATGCGTGAACGGTGCCGAGCATGCAGGTTCCCAGTTTAATCAGCGATCGGCGCTAGCTTGCGATCACGCCGGTAGCTTGGCAATCGGTGCAGAGTCTGGATAATCAAGGCCATTCTCCTCGACCAGCGCCAGTGCAATATTTTTACTTAGCCATCGCCATCGTCTGTGAAGTCATCGCCACCAGCGCGCTCAAAGCGTCCGATGGTTTCCGGGTGCTGGGCCCCACGGTGTTAGTGCTGGTGGGTTATACGGCGGCGTTTTATTTGCTCAGCCTCACGTTGCGAACGCTGCCGGTTGGCATTGCCTACGCAATTTGGTCCGGCGTGGGACAGGTGCTGGTGATGTGTGTGGCTTGGTTCTTGTACCGGCAAACGCTCGACCTCGCCGCGCTGCTGGGCATTGCGCTCATTTTGTCCGGCGTGCTGGTGCTCGCGCTATTTTCTAAATCGATGCCACACTAAAACACCCGGCCCGGCTGCGGCGTGTCAGTCACCACCATCTCCACCGTCCTCTATCAGGAGCAGACCTATGAGCGACCACCAGACTTTTGACATCCCCCGCTACACCACGCAATCCGGTGTGACGCTCGATCTGCGCCTGACCTACCGGACTTTTGGACAGCTCTCTCCGCAACGCGACAACGTGATCGTGGTGCCCACTTTTTACGGCGGCCGCCACCCCGAAGCGCAGTACATGGTGGCGGCGAACCGGGCCATCGACCCGGCCCGGTATTTCATCGTCATCCCCGACATGTTCTGCAACGGGCTGTCATCTTCGCCCAGCAATACGCCGGCACCTTATGGCCGCGGCGGTTTTCCGCTGATGTCCTTGTACGACAATGTGCTCTGCCAGCACCGTCTGCTGACCGAGCATTTAGGGGTGACGCGCATCCGCTTGGTGGCGGGGTTTTCGATGGGCGGTATGCAGGCCTATCAGTGGGGCGCGCTGTATTCCGGGCTGGTCGAGGCCATCGCGCCAATTTGCTGCGCGGCGCGAATTTCAGACCACAACTATCTATTTGTCGACAGCGCCAAGGCCGCCCTGATGCTCGATCCAGACTACAAAGACGGCTGGTACGACACGCCGCCGCTACGTGGCCTGCTGACCTTTGGCAAGGTCTACGCTGCCTGGCTTTTCTCGCAAGACTTCATGCGCGAAAAACTCTATCGCAGCTTGGGACTACAGACGCGCCGCGATGTCGTACTCCTGACGCAGAACTATTTTCTGCAAAACGACGCCAATGACTTGCTGGCGATGGCCGACACCTGGCTGACCGGCGATATCAGCGCGAATCCGCATTTTGACGGCGATTTTGACCGCGCGCTGGCCGCGATTACCTGCAGGGCCATCGTGCTGCCCGCGCTCACGGATCAATACTTTCCGCCCGCGGACAGTGCGTTGGAAGTGCAGGGCATGCCCCACGCTGAACTGCGCCCCATCCCATCGGGCTGGGGTCACGGCGCGGGTTTTGGCTTGGCGCCCGCGGATGATGCGTTCATCGATAGCGCGCTGCGTGAGCTTTTGAGCTAGCCCCGGCCGTGAGGATTGACCATGACCGATAACCAAGCCCTGACACTGGCGCTCAACGCGCACTACGCACCAGAGGATGTCTCCAACCGAATTCTCGCCGCCGTGCGCGTGGCGGGCCTCGACCCCCAGCAATTGTCGCGCGATGCGGCGGCGCTATTCGATGAATTTCACGGTGGTGGACGCGAATCCACGCGGACTCTGGCGCGGGCGGTAGGGCTGGCGAGTGGCCAACGCATTTTAGATGTGGGCTGCGGGGTGGGCGGGCCTGCGCGCACCTTATGCGCTGAGTTTGGCTGTGAGGTAACCGGGGTCGACTTGACCCATCAATTCATTGTTGCGGCCAAGCTGTTATCGGAGCGGGTGGGGATGGCTGATGCCGTCACTTTTCTGCACGGATCGGCTTTGGCGTTGCCAGTGCCCGATGGCTCTTTCGACTGGATTTGGTCGCAAAACATGCTGATGAATATCCCCGACAAACTACGTTTTGCGCAGGAAATGCGACGGGTGCTCAAACCGGGTGGTCGTTGTGCGATCGAGGCGGTGGTCGCCGGCACGGGCGATATTTTCTATCCCTGCTTTTGGGCGGCGGAGCCCGCGCTGAGCTTTGTCGCGACACCCGAAGAACTGCGCGCCACCTTCACGCAGGCCGGTCTCCAAGAGCAAGCCTGGGTAGACACCACCGCGCTAGTACTCGCCCAGGGCAAGCGACGGCTGGCAGGCTTGCTGCAGGAGGTGCTGGCGAGCGATGCCGCGCCAACGCCGCTCGGCATCGGCGTGTTGGTGCCAGACCGCGTGCTCGACAAAACGCGTAATGCGCTACGCAACAATGAGGAAGGCCGCACGCGCACTATTCAAACCGTGTGGTTGAGTCCTTGAGATGTCGCTAGGTAGAGGTTTTGTGGTTTTGTTAGCGGCGGTGCTGAGTGTCGCGTGTAGTGACGCAGCGCGCGAAAGCGAGTTTCTGCGGGTCTTGGCGCCAACGGG
>CAIPNE010000803.1 GCA_903866355.1 uncultured Gammaproteobacteria bacterium | reverse complement strand
CGGCGACCGCGCGCTCGCTGATACCTCGCTCAAGGCCTTCGAAGTAGGCTGGCGGCTAGCTACTTTTGGCCTTTTCCGTCTCGCCAGCGCGCTCTTTCCGCAAATGACGGCGCGCGGCCGGGGCACGCTGCTAGTGACGTCTGCGACGGCGGCTATGCGCGGTAACGCCGGCCAGCATTCGCATGCGTCGGCCATGGGCGGGCGTCGCATGTTGTGCCAGACGCTCAATGCCCAATTTTCGCCACTGGGGATCCACGTGGTGCACATCGTGATCGATGGCGCCGTCGATGCACCCGACACGCTAGGAAAAATGCTCGGCCCGGCGCGGTACGAGGCACTACGACAACGCAAGGGATTGGAAAAAGATGGCTTGCTGCTGCCCGCCGAGATTGCCAATACCTATTTTTATCTCGCCCAACAACATCGTGCAGCCTGGACGCACGAACTCGATTTGCGGACGTTTTCGGACCTGCCATGGTGGAACCACGCGGGTCTTACGCTGTGATTGCGTCGCACCCCGAACGCCCTGACGGCGGTAAATCAGGCGTTTCTCCCGCCCGTCGTGTCCCGTTAAAAATTGGCCTCACGCCTTGGGATTTCTCCAGCTTCTCGGCGGTGTCTCTGAGCGATCAAGCGGTATTAGCAGAATCGCTGGGTTACAGCTCGTTCTGGCTGCCGGAGAGTCATTTTAATTCGCACGCCATACCTGACCCCCTCCTGTTGTTGGCGGCGGTTGCGGCTAACACGCGCGAGATTCGGCTGGCGACAACCAGTTATTTACTACCGTTGCGTAATCCTTTGCTGGCTGCCGAGCAGGTGGCCGTGTTGGATCGGCTAAGCGGTGGCCGGGTTATTCTTGGCGTTGGGCGGGGTTATTCACGCGAAACCCTCAAAGCGTTTGCTATCGATCCCGGTGTTAAGCGTGAATTATTCGAGTGGGCTTACGGGCTGATGCTAAGAGCTTGGCGGGGTGATGCGGTGTCGCTGCAAGAGGATGGTTCGGCGGCCGTGGAGGTGTGGCCGCGGCCGCTGCAACAACCTCACCCCGAGGTTTGGGTTGCGGCGTTTGGGCCCAAGGCCTTGGACCAAGCGGGACGCTTGGGGCTGCCCTATTTAGCCTCGCCGATCGAAACTTTCGACGATCTAACGCTCAATGTGGCCCGTCACGACGCAGCACTGGCGGCGGGTGGTCATGCACCCTCAACGGTGCGACCGGTCATGCGCACCGTGTTCATGAGCAACTCCCCAAGGACTATTCAAACCCTACGCGAACGCTTGGCCACCATCAGCCTGCCGGTGGGCCTTAAGACTTCGCCGCAGATAGACGATTGGGCCATCTTGGGCGACGCGCATTATGTGGCAGATAAAATTGCGGCCTATCGCGAGACCTTCGGCATGTCGCATCTTATCGTCACGCGCTTACGCGTAGAGGGCGTTTCGGCGAAAGAATTGCGGGAATCTGTGGTCCAGATTGCGCAGCTGGTAAACCCGATCGGGTGAGCGAGAATGGTGTCCGTCAAACGGGTCATGGTCTTGGTGACGTCACTTTTAATGCGGTTTCGCGGCCCGTGTCGCCTAGCAATCGCATCGTTGCGACGCAAGATTTAAGCGCGCCCGGCCGACCGCTGTCGGCACGGGCGAGGTGCCCTGTTTGACGTCGTAATATGGCTTGGCCGCGATCAGAAATGTTAGGCTGCGGTCAATTCCAAAGACGCCCTGTCAGCTCACTTAGTCACGACTCCGGCTCTCGCTAGTCCATCCCGCAACGCTAAAAAACTCAATAATATTTAGCCTCGACATTTCATCAGCGGCTGGATGTGGGTACCAAATTTCTCGATGCCCTCGACAAAATCATCGAAAGTCAGCATCACGCCCCCGGTGTTTGGTACTTCCGCCATTTCATCGAGCATGCGCGCCACGCTTGCGTAGCTGCCAACCAAGGTCCCCATATTGATGTTCACGGCGCCCTCGGGTGCGGCGAGTTGCCGCACATTGGTAGTGGCGTTGTACTGGTCGACGGCACCCTGTTGGCTGAGCCAGGCGATCGCCTCTAAATCAACTCCGGCCTGATAGGACTCCCATTTTCGCCGCGCTGCTGCGTCGGTTTCCGCGGCAATGATCATGATGAGCACGAAGATCTCAACCGCGCGCCCGGTTTTAGCCGTGGCGGCGGCCAAGCGGTCGTTATTAACGGCGAAGGCCTTGGGTGTGTTCACGCCCTTGCCTAAGCAAAACGCGTAATCGGCCCATTTCGCGGAGAAGGCGAGGCCTTCATCAGAGGACCCGGCACAGATGATTTTCATCTCGCCGGCGGGCTGGGGCCGTACCCGACAGTCTTCCATTTGATAGTAGGTGCCTTTGAAATCCGAGACCCCGGTGGCCCAGAGTTCACGCAAAATAT
>CAIPNE010000802.1 GCA_903866355.1 uncultured Gammaproteobacteria bacterium | reverse complement strand
GTGTTTCGTGTTGACCCCGATGGCTCGGTGCACGTGGTGGCTGAGGGCATCGCATTCGCCAACGGTATGGCGATGGATTTCGAGGAGCAGCATCTGTTTGTTTGCCAAACCTCCGGTTGCGATGTGGTGCGTTATGCCATCGCGCCGGATGGCACGCTGGGTGCGCCAACGCGCTACGGTCCCAAGCTGGGTCTGTCGCACGCTGAGGTACAGCACTTGCGTCCCCTGTCGCTAGCCCAACGCAGCCAACTCGGTGCGCCCGATGGCTGCGGTTTTGATCAAGCCGGAAATTTGTGGGTAACGCTTTTTCTGGCCAATAAAATTGTGGCCATTACCCCGCACGGTGAGCTGATAGAAGTGCTCTCAGATCCCGCGGGCGACATCATCCGTACCCCCACCAACGTGAGCTGGGGTGGCCCGGATCTGTGCGATTTATATATCGGCAGCGTGGTGGCGGATTATGTCGTCAAGGTGCGCAGCCCCATTCCGGGTATGCCGCTGGCACACCAGCGCTAGCCTGCCATGAGCCGTGCTATTTTTACTCCACGCGACGACTCCTTCCATTTTGAGGAAATAGGTGCTGATTGGTGGGCTACGGAAACGGCATGGTTTTCATTCCACCACCCGGAACGGCGCCTGGGTGGCTGGTTCTACACCCTGATTCGCCCCACCATCGGCACGGTGTCAGGCGGCGCTTGGGTCTGGGATGCACACGCGCATCTGCCTTGGGAAGTTCCCTACTGTGCGAACTACACCGCGCTGCAATTGCCGCGTGATCAAAATCTCGATAATTGCCAGCTGCCCAACGGGGTGTCGATTCGAGTATTAGAACCCAGCTTGGGGTATGCGCTGCGCTACGCAGACGGCGAACGCTTGCAGGCCAATCTTGAATTTCATGGCGTAATGCCGCCGGAGCCACTGACGGCGGTGGGATCTACCTTTGGCAATGCGCATCACTTTGACCAATTTGGTCGGGTCACTGGCGAGATAGTGCTGCACGGCGAGCGCATCCTCATCGATTGCATCGGCATGCGCGATCGTACCTGGGGACGTCGCCCGGAAGACCGACCCCGGCAGGCGGCGTATGTCACCGGTGCTGCCGACGCGGCCAACGGCTTTCTAGCCGTGACGAGTGTCAAAGACGCGCGGGATGCAGTGGCCTACGGATTCCTGCGGCGCGATGGGTGCACGGTGAGCTTGGCCGACGGTGAGCGCCGCGTAGAACGCGATCCCAATACTGGCTGGGTGACGCGCATCCTGATCAGTGCGCGCGACCAGCAAGGCCGTGAACTGCGGGCGGAGGGCGTGCCGGTGAGTCGAATCATTCTCAACCGCCACACCTTTATTGACATCAACAGCCTCATTCGTTGGGACCTCAACGGGGTGGAGGCTTGGGGCGAAGACCAAGACATGTGGCCGGTGCATCGGTGGACACGGTTTCGCCGTGAGGCTAGAGCGGCCGGCTCGCCGGTTACCAACTAACTAGGAGCCGCGCGATGCATTGTGAACCCATTCTTTCCACCACCCGCATCGCCAATCTGACCGCCCAAGGGTTGTGGCAGAACCGGCTCATTTGCGATTGTTTAGACGCCGCCGCGCGCGATAACCCGGCTGCGACCGCCATCGTTGAACACCGCAGCGCCACCAACGCCATCACTCGCATCACTTATGGCGAGCTCCAAAAAGCCTCGCTACGCATCGCCGCGGCGCTCATTGGGTTGGGCGTACAGCGCAACGATGTCGTGGCCGTGCAGTTGCCCAATTGGTGGCAATTCGCCGCTATCCATATCGCGTGTGTGCGGATTGGGGCGATTACCAATCCGCTCATGCCCATTTTCCGTGAGCGCGAACTCGAGTTCATGCTGGGTTTTGCCGAAGCCCGCGTGATCATCGTCCCCAACGAGTTTCGAGGTTGCGATTATCCAGCCATGCTGGCCGGCCTGCGACCGGCGTTGCCGGCACTCGAACGCGTGTTGGCGATTGGCGGCCAGGATCCGGCGAGCGCTTTTGAGACCTGCGTGATGGCGCGCGCTTGGGAAACCGAAATGGATCTCGCAGCGGTCTTGCGCGAACGTCGTCCCGACCCCAACGACGTCACGGAGATCATCTATACCTCCGGTACCACCGGCCAGCCTAAAGGGGTGATGCATACCGCCAACACGCTGCTGTGCAAGGCGCTGCTGGCCAGCGAACTGTTTGGCTTTGGTCTGGGCGACAGCATTTTTATGGGCTCCCCGTTGGCCCACCAAACGGGCTTTATGTACGCCGCTATTTTGGCGGTGTATCAGGCCAGCAAATGTGTTTTACAGGATGTTTGGGACCCGGCCGTGGCGGCCCGCTTAATCGCCGCGGAGCGCTGCACCATCACGCTGGGCTCCACCCCGTTCCTGAGCGATTTGGTCCAACTGCCGGCCGACGCTGCGCCAGACCTCTCGAGCTTGCGCTTGTTCGCGTGTGCGGGTGCGCCCATTCCCAGCGTGCTGGTGGAAGCGGCGGCGCAACGTTACCCGCAGTTATATGTGATGAGTGCTTGGGGCATGACCGAAATGGGTATCTCCACGGCGACCTATCCGGGCGATCCGCCGGACAAAGTGTTTGATACCGATGGCCGGGCCTTGCCTTTTCATGCCGTCAGAATCGTTGACGAAGCCGGTGTGGTGGTGCCGTTGGGAATAGAAGGGCGGCTCCAAGCGCGCTGCGCAACGCTATTCGTCGGCTATTTGCGGCGCCCCGCTGATTACGGGGTTGACGACGAACTCTGGTTCGAAACTGGGGACAACGCACGCCTAGATAAAGACGGCTACATTCGCATCACCGGGCGCTCGAAAGATCTTATTATCCGTGGCGGCGAGAATATCCCGGTGGTGGAAGTTGAAGGCCTGCTCTATCGGCATCCGGCGGTTGAGGATTGCGCGGTGGTCGGCATGCCTGATGCCCGTTTGGGCGAGCGTGGCTGCGCGTTCGTCACGCTACGTCCCGGCGGCGAACTGGATTTGGCCGGCATGGTGAGCTATCTGCTAGCGTGCAAACTCACCAAGCAATATCTGCCAGAACGTCTGGAAATTCTGCCAGCGTTTCCCCGCACGGCCAGCGGTAAGATTCAAAAATTCAAGCTGCGGGCATTGGCACAAGCCTTCTAGCCCGGTGGTCCCTTAAGGACGTTTGTTTCTACCCGGGCCTCATGGCAGGCCGCTCTACCAAGGATTTAGGCGCATGAACGCGGACGATTTATTACGCCGGATGGCGCATACGCTAAAGCGGGAAATAGGTCCTGCCATTGCCGATGAATATCCTAAAACTCAGGCTTTTATGGCCGGGGTCGTTTTAGAGAAATTGGCGCGTCAACTGGAGTTAGCGCCGCTCCACGCGGCGGCCGAAAGCGCTGATATCGCGGCCTTGCTCAGCGCGCTGGGTGAACTACTGGCTCCCGTCGTGGTGCCGGCGGCACTGACCGTCGCACTGGTCGCACTGGCTCGAACGCGCGACCAGACAGCCCTAAGTGGGTTGGTGGGTGCGCTGTATGAGACGCGCACGGCGCTGGGGGCTGAACTTTTTGATTGCACGCTCGGTCGGGTGCGGGAAACCCTGCGTGCGGGCATCGACAGGCAACTGGCCTACGCCGCATGAGTACCCAAAGCCACGCCCAGAACAACCCACTGATAACCCGCATAACCGCCTACCTCGCGGCCAAAATGCCGCAAGCGGTCGGGTTGGCTTTGTCCGGGGTGGAGCGCATCGCGGTGGGTTGGTCGCACGAGACGTGGCTGTTCGATGCCACTTGGCAAACGGCCGGTGTGCGGCATTCGCAAGGCCTGTGTCTGCGCCGTGACCCCGGCAACGCTTTGCTGCGCCAGCTCTCTGACTTGGGCGAACAATACCGGGTGCTCAAGGCGTTGGAGAACACCGCTTTACCCACGCCAAAGGCATTTTGGTATGAAAGCGATCCGGCGATTCTCGATGCACCTTTTCTGGTTATGGAGAAAGTGCCCGGCAGCTGCCCCAATCCGTGGGGGCGTGAGGGTCGCGCGTTTTATCAGGCTGCGGCAACGCGCGGTGTATTACCTAAAAGCTTTACCAGCACGCTGGCGACGCTGCATACCTTGGACTGGCGGGCCGCGGGCTTGGAGTTTTTAGGCGTGCCAGAGCCGGGCACCGCATTTGCCCGGCGGGAGATCGCCAAATGGCGCTCCCTGATCGAACTCTCGGAACAGCCGCCAGCGCCGATCCTCACGGATCTCATTGGCTGGCTGGAGGCCAACGCGCCAGCCACCTCGCGGGTCACGCTGGTGCACGGCGCCTATCGCACTGGTAATCTTTTGATCCACGAGGAACGCATTTCGGCGGTGCTCGATTGGGAGCTGCAGGTGTTGGGCGATCCGCTCTACGATGTGGCCTATGTACTGAGTGACCTCAACCGTGAAGGCACCGAGTTGCTGTCCAATTTGGTCGATCGATCGGCCTTCTATGATGACTATGAAGCCGCTACCGGCTATGCCATCGATGCGGATATTTGCCGCTACTACAACGCGCTATACGCCATGCGATCGGTGGCTTTTTGGATGAGTGCCTCGGGTCTTTATGCTGCGGGCCGCAGCCAAGACCTGCGCTTGGCACGCACCGCTTGGTCGGTGCCGGTCGTGTTGGCGCGTGCGGCCCGTGATCTCGGTTATTAATGACGGCGAATTGGCACTGTTTCTGATTACAAAAAAATAATAGGAGGGGTGATGTCTACAGCGAGTGTGGCGGTAAAAACTGCCGGTGATACGCAAGTGGAAGTACTCGACGCCTTGGTCATTGGCGGCG
>CAIPNE010000801.1 GCA_903866355.1 uncultured Gammaproteobacteria bacterium | reverse complement strand
ATCTCAATCGGATCCTACGCTGCCAGTGCCGGCTTCATACGCGCAGCACGGCAAGCCGGCATAACCGTGCCGATTGCTGACATTTCTTTTGCCGACAGGGGCAGCATGCTCCAGTTGCTGGAGACCAGCGGCGCACAAGATGGCCGCGACTACACCCAACAACTGATCCACTCGGCAGTCGTACCTAGCATCAACAGCCTTGATCTGCCCGCGGTGCGCGAATATCGGGCGCTCATGGATCGCTATCAGCCAACGCTGCCCCCGGCGCTGAGTGCCGCGGGGGGCCCAGATGCCACCTACAGCACAGTCGGGTTCGAGGGTTACCTCAACGCGCAGCTACTGGTGCAAATATTGACCCGACTTGGCGACAACCCTAAGCGTACCGACCTGCCGGCCGCTGTGCTCGCAAGCAGTGGTTTCGACCTCGGTAGTGGCTTCCCGGTGTCCTTTGCAGGGGGGCGAAATCAAGGGTCCGACGCGGTCTACTACAGCACCGTGCTTGGGGGTCAGGTGGTGCCTATCGACGATTGGGCCTCCTTCACCAAGAACGGGAGTATCTCTCCATGAAAACCGTGAAGTTATTTCGCGGCTCAATGTTCGGCATTTATTGCCTGTTCGGCCTGATCGCAGTAGCGACCTCGGCATTGTGCATTTACACCGTAGACCGACAGCTCTCGCGTGAGTACGCAGCCAACAGTGTGGTTATCGCGCGCACCATCGCCAGTGCCAGCGAGGACATCCTGCTTAACCGCGACCTCGCGAGTCTGCAATCGCTGTTAGACCAGTATTTAGAGATTCAGGGCATCAGCTATCTGTATGTGACCGACGAACACGGCGACTTCATCGCGCACACTTTTGTGCCCGGAATTCCGCCGGAGATCCTCGCAGAACATGGTGCAGGCAGCGCCTCGGTGACCCGCCAACTGACCGATATCGGCGAGGTAATCGAGGTGGCTAGCCCGATCCTCAACGGTCTGGCCGGCAGTGTGCACGTGGGCATGGGCACCTCTCTGATCGCGCTCAAAATCCGTACCGCCGTCGGCGAACAGGTGTACCTCATCTCCATCCTTTTCATCCTGAGCATTGTGCTTTCGTTCCTGTTGCTGACGCGGGCCACGGCCCCGCTGCATCGACTCGGTGTCTATGCACGGCAACTGGCCGGGGTACGCACCGACGCGCCGGATGAGACCCACCTAGCGGACCTACTCGGTCGCAACGACGAGGTTGGCGAGTTGGCCCGTCTGTTTCGTCATCTGGCGCAAACCAAGCCCGGCCCCAAAAGCGAGTGAGTGCGATGGGGCAGACGCCACCGCGCTGGACCGTGGCGACCGCTGGCACCCTGCTGCAACTTTGCCTCGGCAGCGTGTACGCGTGGAGTTTTTTTCAGTCGATATTAATTCGCGACTATCACTGGTCGAACACCGCCACCGCCTGGGCTTTTAGTTTAGAGATTTTGGCACTAGGGGTATCCGCGGCTTGGGCTGGTTTCAATCTGGCTCGCATTGGCCCACAGCGGCTCGCCCTCGCCGGCGCCGTCCTTTTTTGTCTCAGCTTCGCGCTCGGTGGGCTCGCGCTGCGCGCTCAAAACGTCCCGCTGTTCTACCTCGGCTTCAGCGTCCTCGGTGGTATCGGCATCGGCTTTGGTTACGTGACGCCGGTCGCGACGGTCGCCAAGTGGTTTCCAGACCGCAAAGGGCTGGTCACCGGCGTGGTGGTGATGGGCTTTGGTTTAGGCGCCTTCGTGATGAGCAAGCTGCTAGCGCCGCTGCTCATTGCATCCGCCAACGGCAACTTGGTCACGGCCTTCGAGAGCATCGCCGTGGTATTCGCCGTGATCGCCATTCCGAGCGCCCTCGTATTGCGCGATCCGCCGCCCGGCTATGCGCCGGGGCAAGTGCAGCCTCTGACCGCTGCAGTGGCAGCCGTGCCGCCGCCGCCCGCGCCAGATCCCATCGGGGGCTATCTACGGTCGCGCGAGTTCCGCTTCATGTGGATCGCTTTCTTCTTCAACATTGGCGCAGGCATCT
>CAIPNE010000800.1 GCA_903866355.1 uncultured Gammaproteobacteria bacterium | reverse complement strand
GGCGCGTCCGGTGGGATCAGCGCGGCAGGCTTTTCAAGCTGGCAGTCGTGCGAATCCAGGGTTGGGAGGCCCGGCGGACTGCGGCTGGCAGGTTAGCGGCGCCCTTTTCCGCGGCCGCCCGCGTGGGATATCCGCCGTACACGACAATAAACCAAGCACGGCCCTCGCGTTGGGTGTTAATCACACGCGCTTGTGCCGCCAGCTGCTGGCTGGCGATGAAGCGGGTCGCCGCCGCGCGCTCAGATACGCCAAATAGCTGCAAGGTGTACACCGCGCTCGCCGGCAGCCCCACTGCGGGCGGCGCCAATGCCGGTTTGGCGCTCGAGGCGATGGGTTTGATGGGTTTCGCGGGTGGTTTCGCCGTCACGGCAGGCCGGGGCGGGATTTTTTTCTTCGCCGGCGGCGGTAAGACTGGCGTGGGTTGCAATGACGGGCTCGAAGCTGGTGGGTCGACGGCCCGCGCTGCGTCAGCGATGGGTTGCCCGGTCGCCGTTGGCGTCGCGGGGGTGGTGGTGTCCGGTACTGGGGCGGTGGCGGTGGGCGCGACGATGGGCGCCAGAGTGGCTGACGTGTTCGACGCCGGTGGCAGCGTAATTTCAAGACGTTGCTGAGCATCCCGGGTGAGCGGTACGAGCGCTGGCGTTGGCGGACTTTCTGGCACCGGCGTCCGTGCGGCGGATCCCTCGGCCACCGGCGGTGTGACGGCTGTGGACAACCCAACGGGTGCGTTGACTGTCACCGTCGGGGGCGCGGGCGCGGGGCCGCTGCGGGTTAGCCAAAACCCAATGATCAGGACGAGCACCAGCGCCGGGCTCCAACGGACCAGTTGCCTGGGGTTGAAGGCCGGCCACTTCGCAGGCAATCGCCAATCGCGCAGCAGTCCGGGCGAGGAGCGGCCCACAGCCGTATAGGGCGCGCGTCCATGGAGAGCTTGGCGCGCCAAAGCCACGATTTGGCCGGGAATTCCCCCGGCACCCTCCGTAATTTCTGCAATGTCTGCGGCCTGGAACCAAGTTTCCAGCTGGGCCCCGACGGCGCTTAGGCGCTGCGCCAAAAACGCCGCGACTTGTTCCTCGCTGAGCGGTGGAATTTCGACCACATGCACGAGGCCGTGTTGTGGATGCTCGCCTTGTAGGGCCGCTAACAGTCCGTCATGGCTGCTATCGGCCGTCATCAATACACGGGCCTCGGCCAAGGCGTTGTCGGTGCGGGCCATCGCCACCAGCATCGCCAGCGTCTCGGCTGGTAGCTTGTCGGCATCGTCGACCACGAGCACCACCAAACGGCCGCCGTGTTCGATGACGCCCATGCGTTGACGCAGTCCGGCGAGCAAGGCCGCGTCGTCTTGGCTCGTGACGAGGGTCTGGGGTGTGTCCAGTTCGGTGGCCACTTGGCTGAGCAGGGCGTGTGCGCTCAGGGCGGGCCCTCCCTGCAGCAAAACGCAGTGCCAGCGGGCCGCTGCTGCCTGCGCAATGGCGCGCAAGAGCGTACTCTTGCCGCTTCCGTTCGGGCCGGTCAGCGCGATGAGCTGGCGTCCAAATTCCAGCAGGTGTTCGATAAGGTCGATGCGCTGTTGCAGCATCGGGCCGACATGCAGGGCGCCGGGGAGGAGTTCTTCGTTAAACGCCTCTTGCGCTTCGTTGACGACTGTATTCATGCGAAAGCCTTGCCTCTCAACTGACCGCGCCGTCTGGGTGCAGTCTGTGGTATTCGCTGATCGCGTAGCGATCAGTCATGCCGGCCACGTGATCGGCGACCGTGCGCGCCCGTTCTTGCTGCCCGCTGGGACGCTCGCCCAGTGCGCTCGGCCAGCAGCTTAAGTCTTCCATCAGGCGCTGGAACAACGCACAGACTATTTCTTGCGAGCGCTGGGCCATCCGTTGAACCTGTGGATGTTCGTAGAGTTCTATCCGTAAGAATCGCTTCAAGGCGAGGTGTTGAAGCCGCAGCACGGGGCTTAAATCGACTAGCGGTTCGGGCGCCGCGCGAATGGCTTCCAGATCTGCGGGCGCGTTTTGCGTGATCTGCGCTCGCGTGTTTTCGATTAGACCGGTCACAAAGTAGTTGACCATTTCCCGCAGCACAGTATGGCGTAGCCGTTTGGCGTCGATCTGGGGCCAGCGTTCGCGAACTTGGTCTTCGGTTTCCCGGAACAAAACCAACTCGCGTAACTGCTCCACTTGCAGCAAGCCTGCCCGCACGCCATCGTCAATGTCGTGATGATTGTAGGCAATTTCGTCTGCCACATTCGCTAGCTGGGCTTCTAATGACGGCTGCCGTGAGGTTAGAAATCGGCGACCTAGCTCGCCCAACTGCTGGGCATGGTGATGACTACAGTGCTTCAGGATGCCTTCGCGGGTCTCAAACAGCAGATTGAGACCCGAAAATGCCGGGTAGCGCTGTTCCAACAGTTCGACGACCCGCAGCGAATGAAGATTGTGTTCAAACCCGCCAAACTCCCGCAGGCAGCCATTCAGTGCATGCTGCCCCGCATGCCCAAAGGGGGTATGACCCAGATCATGTGCCAGCGAAATAGCCTCGGTGAGATCCTCGTTAAGATCCAGCGCGCGCGCCACGCTGCGGGCAATCTGTGCCACTTCCAGAGAGTGCGTGAGACGGGTGCGAAACATGTCGCCTTCGTGATTCACGAAGACCTGAGTTTTGTATTCCAGTCGTCGAAAAGCAGATGAATGGATGATGCGATCGCGGTCGCGTTGAAATTGATTGCGCCAGCCTGGGGCCGGTTCTGGGTGTCGCCGGCCGTGGCTGTTGGCCTCACAGACCGCATAGGGGGCTAGCATTTCCACGCAGGGTGGCCGGGCCTAGGCGAGCGGCGGTGCGGGGGTGTTAGCGATCCCCGGCGGAGTGGCACCCGGCTGCAAAACTTTGTGCAGGGCTGTCACGGGGTAATCTTCGCGCAGGGACGCATGCCCAATGGCGTCTAACAGCACTAAGCGAATTCGGCCACCGCGATTTTTCTTGTCCACGCTCATGGCGTCTAGTAGCGCGTTAGGACTGGCGGCCTCGGGCGCCGCCGTGGGTAGTCCGGCGCGCGTGACCAGCCGCACAATGCGATCGCGACTCGTGGGCGCAATGTGCCCCATCATCGTCGAGAGCTCGGCGGCCATGCACAGCCCCGCAGCGACTGCCTCGCCGTGCAGCCATTCACCGTAACCCAAGACATTCTCGATAGCGTGTCCGAAGGTATGGCCAAGGTTCAGCAGTGCGCGCTCCCCGCTTTCTTGTTCGTCGGCACCCACCACCGAGGCCTTGTTTTCGCAGGATCGGCGCACCGCGTGGGTCAGCGCTCCGACCTCCCGTGCCAACAGGCTGTCGAGGTTGGTTTCGAGCCAATCGAAAAATTCGCGATCGCGCATCAGGCCATATTTGATGACTTCCGCCACGCCCGCCCGAAACTCTCGTTCCTCGAGGGTGGCTAGCGTCGCCAGATCGGCCACTACCGCGACCGGTTGGTGGAAAGCCCCAATCATGTTTTTGCCTAAGGGATGATTGACCGCCGTTTTGCCGCCGACGGCCGAATCGACCTGTGCCAGCAACGTCGTGGGTATTTGCACGAAGCTGACCCCGCGTTGATAGCAAGCGGCCGCGAACCCGGCCACATCGCCCACCACTCCGCCGCCAAGGGCCACCACCGTGCAGCCTCTTTCAAAGCGGTTTTCCAACAGCGCGGTCATGATGAGCGACAAGCTCTCCAGCGTTTTATAGGCTTCTCCGTCGGGCAGTATGACCTTGCAGAGATTGCGATCGCCCAAGGCGGTTTCGATAGGCGCCGCATAGAGCGGGCCAACGCGTTCGTTCGTCACCAGCATGACCTGTCGGGTTTTGATCGCGCGCCCTAACAATCCGTGATCACCCAACAGGCCCTGACCGATAAAAATCGGGTAGCTACGCACGCCCAGCTCAACTTCTACCCTGATCATCTGACCTGTCTCCGAATGGTTTGCACGACATCGCCCAACGTTTTAGTACTGGTGTCGATGATTACATCAGCAATTTCTCGATAAAAGCCTTCACGCTGCTCCATGAGTTCGCTCAAGCGGGCGGCGCGGTCTTCGGTCTGCAGCAACGGTCTGGTGTGATCATGACGAGTTCGTGCCACCAGCAGTGGAATGGGTGCGTGCAAATAGACCACCAGCCCGCGCTCGGCCAGTACCCGGCGATTGTCGGGGTCGATCACCGCACCGCCTCCCGTGGCCAACACAATGCCTGGCTCAAGCGTGAGTTCATCGATGAGCCGCTTCTCGCGAGCGCGGAAGCCGCTCTCGCTTTCTAGTTCAAAAATCAGCGGAATGGATGCCCCTGTTCGGCGCACGAGTTCCACATCACAGTCTAAGAAGGGTCGCCGGAGCGCGCGCGCCAGCCGCTTACCCACGGTAGTCTTGCCGGCCCCCATCGGGCCGACCAGGAAAATTCGATCGGTACTTGATATCACGGGGCTGATTGTTGCAGTTCGGCCCGAGCGGCGCAAAAAAGAAGGCCCCTCAGGGCCTCCCTTTTTTGACTTCCCTGAGCTGGAGGTCGTTATTTTTGCGAAACAGACACGTTGTCTTTGAGAATTTTTGGCGTCACGAAAATCAGCAACTCCTGTTTGTTGTCTGATGTCGTGCTGCTCCTGAACAGGTGACCGAGATAGGGAATGTCGCCGAAGAACGGCACGCGTGTGCTGCCGGACTGTTTGTCGGAGACAAAAATGCCGCCTAAGACCACGGTTTCACCGTTTTCTACTAGCACTTGGGTCTGCACTTGTTTGGTATCGATGCTGGGTACATTGGCGACGACCTTGCCCACGGAAT
>CAIPNE010000799.1 GCA_903866355.1 uncultured Gammaproteobacteria bacterium | reverse complement strand
CTGACGACGATGCGGTCCTTGTCGGTGAAGTCCTTCACCGATTTGATCGCCGGGTTGCGCGACATCAGGTACATCGGCATCGAATTCAGCGCTCCGACACCGACCACCTGGTTTTGAGTCCCCTGTGTGCGTGCCCACATGGTCAGGAAGGGCGGCGGACCCACAACCGCGAAATCGAGGTTGCCCGAGAGCAGGGCATCATTCATGACCGCGCCACCGGTGAATTGTTGCCATGTGACCTTTACGTCCGCAAGACCGGCGCGTGCGGCATGTTTTTCGATCAGCTTCTGGTCCTGCATGATCATCAGTGGAATGTATGCAATGCCGTATTGGCGGGCCACGCGGACTTCCTGCGCGAGCGCAGTCGATGCAGTGACCAGCAGCAGGGCCGAGGCCGCTACCAGGTTTTTTATTGAATTGGGAAATTTCGTCATGTCATTCTCCTTCGTGGTGTGATGCCCGGTATCAAGCGGGTGGGTGATAAATCGAAAAAGTCAACTCATCCATGTGCCGCTGTTGACATCCATGGCATGGCCTGTGATGTAACGCGCGTCGTTGGAACACAGGTAACGCACCGCGTCGGTAATTTCTTTGGGTGTATCCAGCCGACCAAGGGGGATGCGGGCGGCCAGTTCGGGCCAGCGCTCTTGTGGAATCACGTTGCCTTCGATCGATCCAGGCACGATGGCATTGACGCGCACTCCATCGGGTGCAAGTTCGATGGCCAGCGACTTGATCAGGGACAGCAGCGCGGCCTTTGATGCCGCGTAGTGCACTTTTGTGCTGGATGGCGATGCGTTGAGGGCGGCGTAACCGGTGCGCGAGGCAATCATCGCCACCTTGCCACGCGCAAGCCGCAAAGCTGGAATGCGGGCCTTCTTGGTGGTGATCAAAGGGAAATCTCCAGTACAACAGTTGATTTTTACTGTCTGTGCAAGCGTTTGCATAAATTCTAATCAAGCATTTAACTTGCGTCAAGCGGTCCGGTAGTTAAAACGGTTTGGGGGAAACCCTTAAAAAATAATTTTTTATGTGAATCGGATCATCACGCCAAATAGCTTTTTTTGGAGTTGACACACGCCCATAGGGATCCTTCATAATGCAAGCGAATACAATATCTATCCCTTAATGTCTCGCCAATCTCCACCCCCACAGCCCGTGTCCACTCGAATTAGTGGTCCGCCCAGAGCCCTAGGCCCCACATCGCTGGCCGATGTGGCGGCTTTGGCTGGCGTATCCACGGGCACGGTGTCGCGTGCCCTGACCCGCCCGGAGATGATCAGTGAGGCCACGCGTTCGCGGGTGCTAGCATCCGCCGAGAGATTGGGGTATGTGGCCAACGGTGCCGCACGCGCATTGGCGATGCGCAAGACCTGGACGGTGGGTGCCTTGGTCCCGCGTTTTGGCGGATCTTCATTTCCCACATTGGTGCAGGCGCTTGAAACCGCGTTGGCAGCCGCGGGCTACACCTTGCTGCTGTCGGCACCTGACCACGCTCGCGCACAGGATCCCACGATCCTTCGTTCCTTGATCGAACGTGGCGTCGATGCCGTGGCGCTGCTCGGAGCTGATCAGCCCTCGTCGGTGTTTGCGCAGATAAATTCACACCGCATTCCGTTCGTGATAATGTGGGCTAAGCAAAGTGACCAGGGCGCCTGTGTTGGCTTCTACGAAGGCGCGGCGGCGGCACTCGTCATCGATAACCTGGCTGACCAGGGGCACCATCAGATTGGTTTCATTGGCGGGCGTACTCTGGACAACGAACGTGCGCGTCTGCGTTTTCGCGGTTTGCTGGAGGCCGTCGCCCGTCGCGGTCTGACCTTGCAGGCCGACGCGCTGGTGGAAACCAATTACGGGTTTCCCGAGGGTTTCGATGCGATGCAGCAAATCCTTCTGCGCCGCTCGCCGGTTACCGCAGTGGTCTGCGGCAACGACTATTTGGCTGCGGGGGCCTTGTCGGCTTTGGGCCGGGCAGGCATCGCGGTACCTGCGCGGATGTCGGTTGCCAGCTTCAATGACAACGACTTCGCACCCTACCTGCACCCGCCGCTGACAACAGTTCGGCTCCCGATTCGGGCTATGGGTGAAGTGGCCGCGCGCTACCTGATTGAACGCCTCACCGGTCAGATGCCAGAACTGCCAGCGCTGCTACCCGTTGAACTGATTGTCCGCGAGAGCACGGGGCCAGTGCTTGCCCAGGTGCCGAAATCATCACGCAGAAAGGCCCTATGAAGATACGTGAAATCGCATCCGGATTGCAGTTCCCGGAAGGTCCAGTGGCGATGTCCGATGGTTCGGTCGTCCTTGTAGAGATTGCCCGCGGGACGCTCAGCCGAGTTACGCCCGATGGACACATTCACGTTCTTGCTACCTTGGGCGGCGGACCCAATGGGGCGGCGATTGGGCCGGACGGCGCAGTCTATATTTGCAACAACGGGGGATTCAGTTACACCAGCAATCCTGGGGGCTGTTTGCGACCCATCGGACAGGCTGACGACTATTCAGGCGGACGCATAGAGCGCGTGAATCTCGCTACTGGCCGAATCGATCGTCTCTTCGACGAGGCCGATGGGCTCACGCTACGCGGGCCGAACGACCTGGTCTTCGATGCACATGGCGGCTTCTATTTCACCGACCTGGGCAAGGTGCGTGAGCAAGACATGGACCGTGGCGGGCTTTTCTATGCAATGCCCGGAGCTCAAGGTGCGCATGCCGTGGCCCATCCGACGATGACACCCAACGGGGTGGCAATTTCACCCGACGGCCAGACGTTGTACTACTCCGAGACAGAGGGCGCGCGACTTTGGGCATTCGATGTCACGGGTCCTGGCGAGGTGTGCAAGCTGCCATGGCCCTCACCGCAAGGTGCACGACTGGTGGCCGCCTCACCCGGCGGGCACTACCAGCGCTTCGACTCGATGGCGGTGGATGCCTTTGGCAATTTGCTTGTGGCCACCTTGTTGCATGGAGGGATCACCGTGATTTCTCCGGATGGGTATCATTGCAGCCATTGGCCGTTGCCCGATCAGTTCACCACCAACCTGTGTTTTGGCGGGCAAGACCTGAGAACAATTTACGTCACACTGTCCGGCAGTGGACGCTTGATTGCCATTGACGGCTGGCCTGTCCCTGGCTTGCCCCTGTGCTTCAACGCGTAGCGGAACCAGTCAAAAAACGGGTTCGGCACTGAGGTCCCTTTGCCAATCAGCCCACCCGCCACTTTGAACTCATCGGCATTTTCAGGCATTTGAGAACCCATAGTCGCTGCTGTATGTAACGCTCAAATGACAAAACCCCCACCATTTCTGATGAGGGTTTGCTTTTCTGGTGGGCCCACCAGGACTTGAACCTGG
>CAIPNE010000798.1 GCA_903866355.1 uncultured Gammaproteobacteria bacterium | reverse complement strand
GGTCATCAGTCGACGCTCGACGAACTTGCGCGAGTACTGATTGAAGCACCGCATCCATGGACCGTTATTGTCGTGACGCATGATCCGCGTGTTGCGGCCCGCTGCGGCCGCACCATCGAATTCTCTCCTTCGGTATCCAGCCATGCATGAGCATCGATCCACCGCATCGACTTCTGACTTTTCCTTCGCGCCGCTGCCCTGCCTAGCGATTGCTGGGAGCGCCCGTGGCATGCGCATCCTTGCTCGAGTGCTCGCCGTGGGCGTGGTACTCGTGTTTGGGGCGATCTTCATCATGCCGTGGCAACAGTCGGTGCGTGCCACAGGCAGAGTGATCGCGTTCAATCCACTCGACCGACGCGTGAACATCGAGGCGCCGGTCGAAGGCCGCGTCAAGCGCGTGTACGTTGTTGAGAATCAAGTTGTCCGCCGCGGCGATTTCATCGCCGACATTCAAGACAACGACCCAAACCTGCTTGTCAATCTCCGACTCCAACACGACGCAACGGTGGCTCGACGCGCGGCAGCCAAACAGCGCATAGACGATCTCCAGCAGCAGATCTCCAGCCAAGGGCTTGCCAAAGCGCAGGCGATTGATGCCGCCAAGCAACGGGTTGCTTCTGAAGAATTTGTTTACGAGACCAACCGCCTGAATGAGCGACGTATGGCGCAGCTGGTGGAAACTGGCGATGTTTCGAGGCGTGACTATGAGCTTGCCAAGTTGGCGCTCGATAGTTCTCGCGCAAACCTTGCTGGCTCGAAGGCCATACTGGAGCGCACCGGCAGTGACTACGACGCGACGGTTTCAGCCACCAGTGCAAGTCGTAGCACCGCTGAGGGCGATGTCGCCTCTGCAAACCGTGATTTGTCCGTCATCGATACTCAACTTGCCAAGACTGAGCAGCAGCTGGTGGTCGCACCCCGTGATGGCATTGTGCTCAGTGTTTCCGCTACTGAGGGCGCCTATCTCAAGCCAGGTTCGGCAATCTGTGTGGTGATCCCAGACGCCGAGACCCGGTTCGTGGAGGCGTGGATTGACGGCATGGACATGCCGCTGGTGGCGCCTCGGGAAGTGCGCGCAGACGGAACCACGGTTCCCGGAAGCATCGTGCGCTTGCAGTTTGAGGGATGGCCGGCGGTGCAGTTTGTCGGCTGGCCCAGTGTGGCGGTCGGCACGTTTGGCGGCGAGGTGATTTCGGTGGACGCAACCGACGATGGTGCCGGACGCTTTCGGATCGTGGTGGCATCCGATCCGGGTGACCAGCCGTGGCCGAGTTCGCGCTTTCTCCGGCAGGGGGTGCGCGCCAAGGCATGGGTTCTGCTGCGCAACGTTCCGCTTTGGCAGGAAGTCTGGCGCCAACTCAATGGGTTCCCGCCCGTCGTCGCCAAGACGGAGCCGAAATCAGGGGCAGAGAAGTAAAGACCGGAGCGAACGCCGGTGGTCGCAGCAGCAGTTCAAGCGCTGTCGCTTCAGTACCAATTACTTCGTCTGCGCGGCCTGCTCAGCCTTGACGCGGCGCACAGCTTCTTGCGTGGCGCGTTCCATTTGGTCTTCGGTCAGCTGGCGCGGCGTGGTGGCTGCCTGGGACTCGTCCTTGGACAACTCTTCGCCGGCTTCCTTCATACC
>CAIPNE010000797.1 GCA_903866355.1 uncultured Gammaproteobacteria bacterium | reverse complement strand
GTTTGCAAACGCCGATGAAATCCCGAGGCTTCGCCACGCCCCACTAAACGCGCGACGTTGCGGGGCGCTGGCAGAGTTGCCAACAGCAAAGAGATCAAGACCACCCCCGTTGGGATCAGCCATACCGCCCACATACCGCAAAAAATAGCGTGGCGAACCATCGCGGGGATCGGCGCAAAAACGACGATAAAAATCCCCAGAATGTCGGTGATGATGCCCAAAATACTGGGTGCCATCATCACGCCCATAGTGATTTCAGCCGCCCGAGTACGGTCGCCCACTTGAGCGTAAACCTCGTAGAAGCGCTCGGTAAACTGCACACAATGCGAAAACGAGCGCGCGGTCAGCAGCAGCGGCACGACCATCAGCAAGGGTTCGATAGAGATATCCAGCCAGCCCACTAGGCCAAACGCCCAAACGCCCGCAGTGGCGCTGGTAATGATGGGCGTGACAACCCCCACCATGTTGCGCATATACAGCACCAAGGCGCCGATGAGTGCGCACAGGGTGACGGCGAAAATCATGACCATCTGCCATTCATATTGGTACACCCAGCCAATGAGCACCGGTTGGCCGGCGAGATAAACCTCGTGATGTTCATCACGCGTGGCCTGGACGAGTTTTTGCAAATGCGCGAAAGCCACGCCGTAATCCAACCGGTGCTCGATAAAAGTGGCCGTGATCAGGGTGGCGGTGTCGTCACCGGAGATCAGAAACACGCGCGCGGCGGGGGCTTTGTCGACCAACGTGCGAAAATGGGAAAGTTCTTCCGTGCTGCGTGGCGCTCGATCGGCCATCAGCGGACGCATATCAATACCGTTGGCGGTGGATTCGCTGTAGCGCGCTTTGCTACTGGCGAGCGAGAGGATCATGTCGTGATCAACCCCCGGCACCAGGTCGATATCGCGGGTGAACTGCCAAACCTTGGCCAGCGTGTCGGCATTATAGATATCACCGTCTCGGCGCTTGATCATCACCGCCACGGTCAGCGGATTGCCAAACCCCGGATGGTCCTTATAGACCTGCACGTAGGGATCGTCGGTGGGCAATAGGTCGGAGAAAATCGTCCGCAGTTGGACACGTGGCAGACCCGCGGCAAAGAACGCGGTAACCACGATAAAAAACAACCACGCCAGCTTGCGGTGTGCCAACACCCAATGCGCTAAACGATAACGAAGTGCGTACATGAGCAAATCATCCGTATCTAAATCGTGGGCAAAAAATTGGCAGCAGAACGCTGCAAAGTTACCTCATTCAGGGACGGCAGAACAAATTTAAAGCCGACATTCTCCGGTCTCCTGTCCAGAGGTATGGCCGTCCCGTACACTACGGCCGCAGCGCTTTTCTCCGCTCCTCTCCCGCGATGGCCTCCCAGTTGAATCTAACCTCAACGCCCCCTGCGAAAGCTTGGCGCGGCTCCACATGAAACAATCGTTTACCGCAGGTCTATTGGCCTGTTTCGTGGCCGTGGTGCTGTGGGGCGCGCAGTTACCGATCGCCAAAGATACCTTCTCGTTACTTGATCCTTTCACCACGACTGTCATTCGTTATGCCGTCGCCACGCTCTTGTTGGTGCCGGTGTTAGTGGTTCGTGAAGGCTGGGCCGCGCTGCGTTACGACAATCGGCTGGTGCTCGTCAGCGCCTTGGGTATTTTCGGCATGAGCGCCTCCCCGCTCTTGGTCTTCGTGGGGATGTCTTGGTCGCGTGCCGAGCACGCGGTGGTGATCGTGGCACTGCAACCCTCGCTCACCGCCCTGCTGCAGTGGCTGCTTTATGGTACGAAGCCAGCGCGTTTTACCTTGGGTTGCATTGGATTGGCGTTGCTGGGGGTAGTGCTCGTGGTCACCAAAGGTCAGCTAACTTTTGGCAAGGGTGATGCCGAACTCGCGGGCAGCGCACTCGTGCTGTTGGGTGGGCTGTGTTGGGTCGTGTACACCCTGGGCACCCCGCGCCTAGAGGGCTGGTCAGCGTGGCGCATTACCGTCCTCACGATGATCCCGGGGGGGCTAACCAGCTTACTCATTACCGCCTTGTTAATGGGCAATGGCCTGCTGAGCCTGCCGGATCCTCACGCTATTTGGAGCGTGCGTTGGCAGTTGTCGTATCTGAGTATCGCCGGCGTGTTGGTGGGGATGCTGGCTTGGAATTTTGGTACCCGCCGGGTTGGCCCCCTCAACGCCACTCTGTTCATCAACTTCATGCCGATAATGACCTTTGCGTTCCGGGGACTCCAAGGTTATCGCTTTGCGCCCATTGAACTGTTGGGCGCGGGACTGGTAGTCACCGCGCTGGTGGCCAACAATTTCTTTTTGCGCGCGCAATACCTGCGGCGGCTAGCCGTCCCAATCGCTTAGGCCAGTCGCTGCCGCACAAATTACCCCGCGGCTGGCACGGTGCGAGTCAGGAAGTCGATCACGGATCGGCCAAAAATATCGTTGCGATCGCCCGCCACCATGTGGCCAGCATCGGTGATATTGACGTATTCGCTTTGGGTGCACAGCGCCAAGAATGCCGCGGCACCGGCTTCGCTCAGCACATCCGACAACCCACCCCGCACCAGCAATGTCGGTAGATCCAGCGCCACCGCGCAGGCCTCTAGCCGCACGAGGCGTTTGTCCATTTCTCGGCGTAGGGTCATGAAACGGGGATCCCAGTGCCAGCGAAATTTCCCGGCCGGCGTCCGCCGCAAATTCTTGGCGAGCCCGGCGAGATCTTTGGACGGCTGCCGGTGTGGCTGATAGGCGGCAATCGCCAGCGCGACTTCTTCCAGCGAGTCGAAGCCCTCGGGGCGCTGGTCCATGAACTGCTGAATTTTCAACACACCTTCCGGCTCCACGCGGGGCGCAATATCCACCAACACCAGTGCCGCGGCCCGCACCCGGCCTTCACCGGTTGCCACGAGACTGGTGGCACCGCCCATCGAGGCGCCCACCAAGACGGGCAGGCGATCTCCCAACGCCTTCAGCACGCAGCTCAGGTCTTCCACCATGATGTCCTGACCGTAAATGCCATCGGGAGCCCAATCGGAGTCGCCGTGTCCGCGAGCATCAATGGCCACTGCGTAGTAACCCACGGCGCCCAAGGTTTCACCAACGTTTTTCCATGCGTGACGGGTTTGTCCGCCGCCATGCTGGAGCACCACCAAAGGTCCACTCGGGTTGCCCCAACTGTCCCCCGCAATCGTTACGCCCTGCGCGCCCGGCCAGCGATGCATGGGGTCAGGGGTACCCGGAAGTCTCTCTCCTGCACTAATCATTTAGGTGCTCGATTCTGTTTGTGATGTGCCGTCATTGTCGGACGATTGCGACAGGCGTCAAGCCGCACGCAAAAGCACAACCGTCGGGCAGCGCATTGGTGGAATAATCGATCGATTCAAGAACACACCGCCAATATTGCTCACTGAGGAGCAACACCGGGGCACTGTCACGCAAGCTATTGAAGATGGCATCGCAATGGTTGGTTTTTTAGTCCACCTAAGGGATGTTTCACCAGTGACCCCGCGGGTCTTTCCTTCCAGTCCTGGGCGACCGACTGCCGAATGGTGTCGATGAAGAAGGCGATTTATTTGCCCCTCTCATCGCGCAGGTCGGACGCTGCGTTGCGAGGATGCGGCAGTACGTTGCCGGGGGTCACCCACTCAAAAAAGATTGAGGGCTTAGCCCCGCAGCAGTCGGGCTAGCGCGAGGCGCGTGGATTCAAACGCGATTCGGGCGGGATCTACCGCTGAGGGCGCCAACCACTCCAGCGCGGTCGCCTCGTCATTGGGCAGGAAAGCGGCGCGGTGGCGGGCCCGGCAACCAAAAAAAACGTCCACTGTGCTGTAGCGCACGCCATGGAAAAGATAACGATTGGGAATGGAAAAAAGATACTGGGGCGCTTCTGGCTCAAAACCCACTTCTTCCCAAGTTTCGCGCACCAAGGCTTCTTCTAGTGATTCATCACGTTCAACAAATCCCCCGGGCAGATCAAGCAACCCCGCACCGGGATCCCGGGCGCGGGTAATCCACGCCACAGCACCGGCGTGTTCAATCACCGCTGAAACTGCGACGGCCGTGTTGTGGAAATAGGTATGCCCACACTCAGAACAGCCGTAGAGCTTGTTATCCCGCGACTCCAAGGCGGCATTGCCACAACTTGGGCAGTAGTAACGACGCGCCAAGGCGCGTTCCACCGCCGCCGAATCGGGGGGCTGCCGTTCAGGCACGGGCGGTCGACCCACCGTCTACCGTGAGGACAGTACCGGTGCAGTAAGAAGCCTCATCTGAGGCCAGATAAAGGCAGGCATAGGCCACTTCTTCGGGGGTGGCCGGGCGCCCCATGGGAGCAATGAGCTTGGGATTCTCGGGTGAGAACAACAGGCCCAACACGCTTTCCACCATCTGCGTTTGAACAAAACCCGGCGCGACCACGTTGCAGCGAATGTTGTCATCCACATACGCTACCGACATCGACCGCGTGAGATTGATGATGGCACCCTTGGTCGCGGTATAAGTGTGTGCATCGGGCGCGCCGCCCATGCCAAAAATGCTGGCAACGTTCACTATCGAGCCTTTGCCCTGCTCTTTCATTTGACGCAGCACCAGACGTGAGACATAAAAAACGCTATCCAGATTCAGCGCCATGACTTCCCGCCATTTCTCGATGGGGGTGCTGTGGACGGGGTCCATCGAGCCAATGCTGGTTTCGCGAAGGTTATAACCCACGCCGGCCGCGTTGAGCAGGATATCGATGCGGCCGTATTGCGCCACACAAGCATTGATGGCTGCTTCCACCTGATCCGGCTGCGAGAGATCGGCACTGAACATGCTGGCGCGACCACCGGCAGCAGTGATGGTTGCTAACGTTGCATCGAGATTAGACCGCGTACGCGAGATCCCGAATACCGTAGCGCCTTCTTTCGCAAACATCACTGCGCAAGCGCGGCCAATGCCGGTGCCTGCGCCTGTGACCAACGCAATCTTGCCGTCCAAACGTCCCATGCTGACTACTCCTAATCGTTATTCTTTGCCGAGGCCTGAGCCACTGCCGGCCTAGCCCTTCGCGCACTCGCGCTCATTATTCCTCGCGCTGCCGCCCACCGAGGCGCAGCAAATCTTCATGCAATTCGAACCACACCGTGTGATAACTATCCGAACGCGCGTCACTGACCGCAGCCGTTGCGCCCGCTTCAGCCTTCTCGAGTGCGGCATCTAACTTTTGCTGATACAGCCCTAAGCGCGATTCGCCCGCGATTAGCGCGAGCAGAATGGGTTCGAACCGCTCGTGCAGACCCCCGAGGCGGTCGATGATGCGGCGGTCGTAAGCGGCATCGGAATGGTCGTTGGGAACCCGCTGCCCACCGATCGCCAGCGTCTGCCAATCTGTGATGAGCTGCTTCAATTCCACGTTGATACGTTCAAAGCGCTCGCAGGCAGCATTAAAGGCCGCATCGGCCCGCAGATTGACATAAAAGCGCGAATACTCACTGGCCAGAATGAGCTGCCCAGCCGGCGAAAGGAGAAATCGACCATTGGCCTCAACGATGCGTCCCTGTGCCACGCCGCTCGCCAATACCTGCTGAACACGGGCGTCAGACAACCCACACACGCCGGCGATGTCCGCTACGCCACTGTGTTTTCGAATGGCCACGCCATGCATGACGAGATGCAGATCTGTATTCACTGCGAAGTCCTCTATTGGGTTGCAGGGGCTATGTCAGTCGTTCGCGCGCAGCGACTCTATGTCGTCGCGCCGCAAACCGGCACCGGCGTCTTTGAGGAGTCGCGAGTGCTTTTGTTCCAGCTTGAAAAGTTCATCTGCGCGCGGCGTATGGGCGTGATACTTCACCCAGTCCGCGCATAAATATCGGTACTGCGACC
>CAIPNE010000796.1 GCA_903866355.1 uncultured Gammaproteobacteria bacterium | reverse complement strand
GCGTGAGCACCCGTTTAACCGCAATCTCGGCAAACTGCCCCCACTGGCCGCCAGCACGGTGGTCGGCATTGTCAAATACCAGTTCTACGCTAGCGCGACTGGCCGGTTTGCGGGTGGTGGTGCCGTTAAAGATAACGTCTTGCATCGATTCGCCACGCAGCTCGCTGGCGCGGCTTTCGCCCAGCACCCAGCGCACGGCATCCATGATGTTGGACTTGCCGCAACCGTTGGGGCCGACCACACCCACCAATTGGCCCGGCAGCATGAAGTTGGTGGGTTCGGCGAACGACTTGAACCCGGACAGCTTGATGGAGTTAAGACGCACAGCGAGTCTAAGTAATTGATTAAATTGAACTTTTTCCCGCCAAGGTGAGCGGGTGAATGCTTGATGATACCGTGTGCGCAGCGCCCGCTCCCGAATGGCCGTACCCCGGGGCCGGGGCCGCCATCCACGGGATAATGACACCCCATGAATCCGAATCTTTCCAGGCTACAGCCCTACCCCTTCGAGCGGCTGAAGCAACTCTTCGCCGGCGTTACGCCCAACCCCAACTACCGCCCCATCAGCCTGGGCATTGGCGAGCCGCGCCATGCCACGCCCAAGCTGGTGACCGATGCCCTGACCGCCAACCTGGCGGGCCTGGCCAGCTACCCGGCCACCGCCGGCGAGCCGGCCCTGCGCGAAGCCGCTGCCGGCTGGCTGCAGCGGCGTTATGGCGTGAGCGTCAACCCGGCCACCCAGGTGCTGCCGGTCAATGGCTCGCGCGAGGCGCTGTTTGCGCTGACGCAGACCGTGGTGGACAGCTCCCGGCCGGGCGCCACCGTGCTGTGCCCGAACCCGTTCTACCAGATCTACGAAGGCGCCACCCTGCTGGCCGGTGCCCAACCCTACTACGTGCCGAGCGACCCGAAGCGCAACTTCGCGGTGGACTGGGACAGCGTGCCGGCCGAGGTCTGGGCCCGCACCCAGATGATCTTCACCTGCTCGCCCGGCAACCCGACCGGTGCCGTGATGCCGCTGGACGAATGGAAGAAACTGTTTGAGTTGAGCGACCGCTACGGCTTCGTCATCGCCTCCGACGAGTGCTACAGCGAGATCTATTTCCGCGAAGAGCCGCCGCTGGGTGGGCTGGAAGCAGCGGTCAAACTCGGCCGCAGCGACTTCAAGAACCTAATCGCCCTGACCAGCCTGTCCAAGCGCAGCAATGTGCCGGGCATGCGCAGCGGCTTCGTGGCCGGTGACGCGGCGCTGATCAAGCCCTTCCTGCTCTACCGTACCTACCACGGCGGCGCCATGAGCACGGTGGTGCAGGCCGCCAGCATCGCGGCCTGGAACGACGAGTTGCACGTGATCGAAAACCGCAACCTGTACCGCGAGAAATTTGCCCGGGTCACGCCCTTGCTGAGTGCCGTGCTGGACGTGGCCCTGCCGGACGCCGCCTTCTACCTGTGGGCCGGCGTCAAGGGCAGTGACACCGATTTCGCGCGTGACCTGCTCGCTCTTTACAATGTGACTGTTTTGCCCGGCAGCTACCTCGCCCGCGAAGCCCACGGCTTCAACTCCGGCGCCGGGCGCATCCGCATGGCACTGGTGGCCGAGACCGCCGAGTGCGTGGAAGCCGCCGAGCGCATTGTCCAGTTTGTCCAATCCAGAACCTAAAAGCCTGAGAAAAACCATGAGCCAACAACTGCAACAGATCATCGACGCCGCGTGGGAAGACCGCGCCAACATCTCCCCGAAGTCCGCCCCGAAAGAAGTGGCCGATGCGGTCGAGCACGTCATCACCGAACTCAATGGCGGGCGCCTGCGCGTGGCCAGCCGTGAAGGCGTTGGCCAGTGGACCGTGCACCAGTGGATCAAGAAGGCGGTGCTGCTGTCCTTCCGCCTGAAGGACAACGAGGTCATCAAGGCCGGCGACCTGGGCTTTTACGACAAGGTGCAGACCAAGTTCGCCCACCTGAGCGAAGAAGAAATGAAGGCCAGCGGCGTGCGCGTGGTGCCGCCGGCCGTGGCGCGCCGCGGCAGCTTCTGCGCCAAGGGCGT
>CAIPNE010000795.1 GCA_903866355.1 uncultured Gammaproteobacteria bacterium | reverse complement strand
GTGGTGCCCGTGGGTTGGTGGGTGATCGAACAATCTTGTCAACAATTGGCAAAATGGCAGCATTTGTTTCCCCAGACTGTTCCGCTCTCCATGAGCATCAACGTGTCCGGCAAGCTGTTTCTGACTGACGACCTAGCCAAACGGCTGGCGGCACTTTTGGAAGACCATGATTTGTCGCCCGCCTCTATTCACCTCGAAATCACCGAGCGGGTAGTGATAGATCACGGGGATCTCGTCCTCAGCATGCTCGCGGATCTGCGCGATTTGGGCGTTCAATTGCATGTAGACGACTTCGGTACGGGGTATTCTTCACTCACCTATCTGCAGCGTTTCCACTACGACGCGCTCAAAATTGATCGATCTTTTGTCTCTACCATGATGGAAAAAACCGACAGTGCGGCGATCGTTCAAGCGCTGATTTCGCTGGGTACCACGTTGGGCATGAAGGTGGTGGCAGAGGGGGTTGAGACCGCTGAACAGTTCCTGCGTTTGCGCCAGATGCACTGTCCTGCGGGGCAAGGCTTTTGGTTCTCCACGCCGCTGCATCAAGACGCCGTGAGCGACTACCTACGCGAAACCCAGGCGCAGGCGCAGGTATCGCGGCGGCTGCCGGCTGCCGGCTAGACTCAGGCGCAGGATTTTTTCGTCAATGATCGCGCCCGACTGCCCGCAGGCTACGCTTATCGAACTGCCAGACACCACCTTGCGGGTTTGGCAGTGGGGTGCCGCCCATTCCCCGCCGGTCGTGTTGGTGCATGGGTGGGCCGATAGTGGCGCGACCTTCGAATTTGTTGCTAGGCATTTAGCGGCCGATTACCGCGTGATTGCGCCGGACCTGCGTGGCTTTGGGGAGTCTGCGCTGGCGCGCCGCAGCTACTGGTTTGCCGATTATCTGCGCGATTTGGATGCCGTGCTCGATGCCACGGTAGGTGACCAAGCGGTGACTTTGGTGGGCCACAGCATGGGCGGCAATGTGTGTGGGCTCTACGCCGGGGTGCGCCCGGCACGGGTGGCGAGCCTCGTGCTGCTAGAAGGTTTTGGCATGCCGCCGACCACCCCTGCTGGTGCGCCGGGGCGCTATGCGCGTTGGCTCGAGCAACAGGCTACGCCGCCCGTGCTACGCGACTTCGTCGACCTGGCTTCGCTACTCAAACACTTGCGCCGGCTCGCGCCCGCCGCCAGCGACGCGGTGTTGCTCGCGGTGGTACCGCGCTGGGCCCAGGCGTTGCCCGACGGCGGCTTGCGGCTGCGTATGGATCCGCAGCACAAGGCCGTCAATGCGGTGCTCTATCGCCGGGATGAAGCTGCCGCGTGCTGGCGTGCCACGCTGGCGCCGGTCACCTTGGTGGCGGGGGCCGCGTCTGATTTCGCCACCCGTTTTGCCGGCATGGATCCCATGGCCGATTGCGCCAGCCACTATCGTGAGGTGACCCAACACACCCTCGCCGACTGCGGCCACATGATGCATTGGGAACAGCCGGCAGCCGTGGCGGCGCTCATTCGTGCAGCTGCCTCGCGGGTAAATCCTTGAGCCGCTCACCGCCCAATGCCACGTTGCTGGTGATCGGTGGCGGCTATGTGGGACTCGCGCTGGCGGCCCGTGCGCGCGCCGCAGGTTGGACGCTGCGCCTCACGACCCGCAGTGCGGCACGCGCGGCGACGCTGCGGGCGGCCGGGTTGGGGGAGGTGGCGCAACTGGACCTCACGGAGGCTGATACCGGGGCGCGGATCGCAGCCCTGGCAAGTGGCGTACGCCAAGTGGTGTGTCTATTGCCGCCCAGCGCGGGCATAGACGCGGCTAACTCACTCGCGCCGTGGATTCAACTTTGCGCCGTGCTGAGCTCGCTCCCTGATCTCGAGAGTGCGGTGATGGCCTCTAGCACGGCCGTGTACGGTGATCAGGCCGGGGCCACGGTGAACGCCGATACGCCCTGTGCGCCAGACACGCCGCGCGCGCAGCGCTTGTACGACCTCGAAACTCATTGGCTCGCCCGAACGGGGAACCGTGTCGTGCGCCTCGCGGGTCTGTATGGGCCGGGACGCATTGTGGGGGCTGCGGGCTTGCAGCGCGGCGAGGCCGTGAGTGGTGAGATGGACGCGTGGTTGAACCTTATCCATCGCAGTGACGCCGCCGCGCTGTTGTTGCGCTGTTTGGCACCTGGCGGCGCGGCAGTGGAGTTAGGTTGCGACGGCGCGCCAGTGGTGCGTCGGCACTACTACCAGTATTTGGCCGCGCAACTCGGCCTTGCGGCGCCCAGTTTTTCGGGCCTGCCCGCTGCACGCGGCAGTGCGTCACGGCGTTGCTCGCCGGCGCTGACGATCGCGCGCACCGGTTGGCAGCCACAGTATCGGGATTTTCGGGCTGGTCTCGCGGCAGGGCCATTGCCGTTGCCTTTGGGGAAGACACCGGACTGAGCGTGTGGGGTCTGTTGGTGGCCGCCGGCCACTTAGTGGCGCCTGTTGTGGCAATCAGGTTTGGGTCCGGCGCAGCGGCGTTAGCCGCGTACCAGCGCTGGGCAGTGGCAGACGGCCCTCGGCAGCGCCGGCCGCACAATGAAGGAGAATAACGATGAGCACCCTCGTGTGGTTGCGGGGTGACCTGCGGCTAAGTGACCAACCCGCCTTGCAGTTTGCGATCGAACGCGGGCAGCCGGTGCTGCCGATATTTGTGCTGGAGCCCGCCACGCTCTGGTCGCCGGGGGCGGCCAGCCGGGTGTGGCTACACGATTCGCTCGCCGCGCTCGCTACAGCGCTGGAGGCGCGCGGTGCGCGGCTGCTGTTGCGGGTGGGTGCGCCCGAGATCGTGTTGGCGGAACTGGCCACGGCGACTGGCGCGAGCGCACTGAGTTTTAATGCGCGGGTGGAGCCTGCGGGACGCGCCGCTGATGCCCGTGTGGCACGCGCGCTCGCCACGCAACTGACCGTGCGGGTGTGCAACGGTTCGCTGCTACTTGATCCGGCCGATATTGCTACCGGCGGCGGCACCCCTTACCGGGTCTTTACTCCGTTTTGGCGCCAAGCCCACAGCTTGCTCAGTGCAGCGCGAGCCCCCGTGGCGTCGCTGCCGGCGCGGCTGTTGGCGCCAACGGTGTGGCCCACCTCACCCGCCTTGGAAACCTTGGGTTTACTGCCGCGAGTGCGGTGGGATTTAGCCCTGCGGGCGCAGTGGCCGGCCAGCGAGGCCGCGGCCCATGCGGCGCTGGCAAGTTTTCTGGATGCCGCGGTGGAGGACTATCCGACGGGCCGTGATTTGCCGGCGCGCGAAGGTGTTTCACGGCTGTCGCCTTATCTGCATCTCGGCCAGTTGTCGCCACATCAGATTTGGCGCGAGGTGCACGCTCGCGCGGCCAGCGAAGGTCGTTTGGCGCCGAACGCGGCGGCCCTCGCCTGGCTGCGTCAGCTGGTGTGGCGTGAGTTCGCGCAACATTTGCTGTGGCATTTTCCGGCCACCGCGCAAGCGCCGCTGCGCCCAGAATTTAACGACTTTCCGTGGTGTGAGGATGTCCCGGGTTTCCAACGTTGGTGTCGCGGTGTGACGGGTTTCCCCATCGTTGATGCCGGAATGCGCCAACTGTGGCAGACCGGCTGGATGCACAATCGTGTGCGGATGATCGTGGCCTCGTTTTTGACCAAAGATCTGGGGCTGCACTGGCTGGAGGGTGCGCGCTGGTTTTGGGACACGCTCACGGACGCTAATCTGGCCAATAACACCTTGGGTTGGCAGTGGGTTGCGGGTTGCGGTGCCGACGCCGCGCCTTATTTTCGAATCTTCAATCCCCTGACCCAAAGCTTGAAGTTCGACCCGGAAGGCGTGTATTTGCGGCGTTGGTTGCCGGAATTGGGCGCACTCTCCGGTAACGATTTGCACGCGCCGTGGCAAGCGGCACCGCTGCGACTGCAGGCGGCGAATTTCAAATTGGAGCGTGATTACCCAGCCCCGATGCTCGACCATGCGCAGGCTAGAGTGGCGGCGCTGGCGCGTTTAAAGGCTAGCAAGTGAGGCTGACTAGCCCACTAGCGGCACTGCTGCTGGGGTTGGTCGTTGGGCTGTGCGCGGTGTTGGTGGCAGCCGAGGAGGTGTTGTGGCCGGTCGCTCTGGAGCGTGCAGACGGGGTGTCGGTGCCGTTCACACTTGCCCGCGCGGCCAGTCCACACAGCCGGGAGCAAGGACTGATGGGCCGTCGGGAACTGGCCGCCAAGCAGGGGATGATTTTCGATTTCGGCGCAGACGACTTCATCGTGATGTGGATGAAAGACACCTTCGTACCGCTCGACATGCTGTTTATTTCTGCGGCTGGGGCGCTGGTGGATATTCAATACAACACCACCGTGGGTTCGGAATCTCTGTTGCCCGGCAAGCTGCCGGCGCGCTACGTCATTGAGATTAACGCGGGGGAGGCCCGGCAGTTTGGGCTGGTACCCGGCGCCCGCTTGCGCCTGCCCGCTAATTTTCCGACCGGCCCTTGAGCGAGGCGAGTCCGGCCGAAAAACCCACTAGCGATAGCGGTACTTCAATGACCT
>CAIPNE010000794.1 GCA_903866355.1 uncultured Gammaproteobacteria bacterium | reverse complement strand
ATTTCTAAGCGGTAACTGCCGTCCTCCTCAAGGCTACCTTTTTGTTCCGGATGCCATTGTTCGGTGACCACCCAAGGCGCGCGTGCGGGCGAAAACCGGAGTTGCGCCCAGGTCGTCGTGGTGCCCGAAAATATCCCGTAACCACTCTCCAATGCCGCCTGCAGTGTGATCTGCGGTACCTCTTTGGCTTGGGAGTCGAGCAGGCTGGCGTGGCGGATGGCATCGATCGAAAAGCACCGCATGTCATCACGCAGATGGCACCACGCGTGTAGATACCAGTTGTCGCGATAATGGGTGAGCACTTGCGGCGACACGGTGCGGGCGCTGATGTCACCGCCCGGGCGGCTGAAATATTGAATTGAGAGCTGCCGACGGGCGAGGGTGGCGGAAGCTACCGCCGCAAAATGCTGTAGCGATGTGTGGCGCTTGGCAGACTGCAGGATGCGCACCCGCTGCGCCACTTCGTCGGCCGAGTGGTCGGCACTGCCGAGTGCTGCTTTGAGGCGCGCTTGCAGGGGTTTGATCTGTCGCGTGAGGATATCGGCATCAATATTAGACAGCAGGTGCTGCATGGAAAGTAAGGCATGAATCTCGCTGGCGTTGAACCACAAACCGGGGAGCGCGTAGGCGGGGGCATGCTTGTCGGCCGGTGTAAACCGATAGCCGCGGGCGTCTGCATCCCACACGATCGGTGCGTGGAGGCGGTCTCGCAGGTGCACCAAATCACGCTTGAAGGTTGCCGCGGAGACTTCCAGTTCCGTTAAAAACACGCTCAACGGGACGACCTTCCGCTCGTTCAGTAACTGATCGATTTTATGCAGGCGCTCGGTTTGATTCATTTCTTTTTGCCGCTGGCCCCGATGTTTTGAGCATGTTTTTAATCATGTCAGGGTTGGTCGGGCGCTGCTACAGCGCGTGCAGCGCGGCATAAAATTTCACGCAGGTACTGGTGTGGCAGCGCGTGGCCTCACCCAGCGCGCTTTTTTTAGTGAGGCAGCCCTGCCTGCCACGGTGAGCCGTCAGCAACAGGATGCGGCTGCCGCGTGCCCGAGTTGCTGCCAGGCTTTGCCGGCGGTCCTGACAAAGCGAGTGTCGCCCCCTACACTCCTCGCTAGCATCAGGCGAGGTAAGCACCATGGACTCAACGTCGGCTACTCGCGGTCAAGCAGAAGGGCCCGCCCCGCAAGTCGCCCAGGAACCGTTCGCGAGAGTCGGGGTGCGCATCGAGGATGCGCGCAAAAAACTGGTGGAAATGACGCTACGAAACCGGCTCATCAACACCACGCTGGAGGCGACCCGCACGCGGAGTTTGCGGATAGTCGGCGAATCGAGCGACGGCGTGTTTGCGGCGCTGGTAGGCCAAGGTGCGGCGCTCGGTTTTGCGCCGAACCCGGTGCGGCGAGCGCAAACCGACGCGCCGCCACCGAGCCTGCTCAACGATGAGCAGGCCCATTACGAGGCGGTGGCGCTACCAACAGATGCCAATCGCAGCGCCGAGTCCACCCTCCAGACTAAGCTCGATAAAGACCCGCTCGCCGCCAAACTCACCGGCCTGTTCTACGAATCCAAAGAGTACGAGGAGGAGCAGGGCGTTAATGTTCTGTACCTCGCGCTGGGGTTTTTGCGCTGGTATGAAGACGCTAATTCTGAGATTGCGCGCTACGCGCCGTTAGTGCTGGTGCCGGTCGATCTCAGCCGAGAGGGCGCCCGTCAACGCTACAAGCTGCAAGCGCGGGATGAAGACCTGTTCACCAATATTTCGCTCAAGCTGTTTCTGGACAGCAATTACGCCATCAACTTGCCAGACTTGCCCGAGGACGGTGACTGGTCTCCGGCCAGCTATTTGGCCGAGGTTGCGCTAGCGGTTGCGAAGGAGGAGCGGTGGGAGGTTCTCACGGACGAACAGCTGTTGGGCTTTTTCTCGTTTAGTAAATTTTTGCTGTGGCGCGATCTGGATCCCCAACACTGGCCGTCGGGTCAGGCGCCAAGCGAGCATGCGATCGTGCGCCGTTTGCTGTCCTCAGCGAGCGAGCGCTGCCCGCCCAATCCGCCCATAGTGCCGCCCAACGCCAACCTCGACGATCACTACACGCCGCACGACCTGGTCTACGTTCTGGATGCCGACAGCTCGCAGACCGAGGCGATTCAAACGGCCATGGCAGGGCGCGACCTGACCATCCAAGGACCACCGGGCACGGGTAAATCGCAGACGATCGCCAACCTCATCGGGGCGGCTATTGGGCAGGGTAAAAAAGTCCTGTTTATCGCGGAAAAAATGGCGGCACTGGAGGTTGTGAAAACCCGGCTAGTGCAGGCCGGGTTAGGTCCGCTGTGTCTAGAATTGCACAGCCGCAAGGCCTCGAAGACCTCGGTCCATGCGCAGCTGAAGGCCGCACTGGAGTTGCCTAATGTGCCGGTTGTGGCGCCGGGTTTGTTGGACGATCTGTTAGCTCAGCAGCGCTTGCTCAACGCCCACGCGGTGCGACTCAACGCGCCGTTGGCGCCTTGGGGTATCAGCCCGTTCGAGGCGCTGGGTGCGATCTGCCGATTGCACCGACTAGGCGTTCCCGCACCGAATTTCGAGCTGCCCGATGCGGT
>CAIPNE010000793.1 GCA_903866355.1 uncultured Gammaproteobacteria bacterium | reverse complement strand
CCTTGCGCGTTTTTGCCAGTCTCCGATCGGGGACTGGCCTACGGCGATGGGCTCTTTGAAACCTTACGTGTCAGCGACGGGATCGTGCACCATGGCGCACGCCATCTTGCCCGATTACGTGCGGGATCAGACCGGCTTGGGATCGCGGCTCCGTGCGACGCCGTTTGGCAAGAAGACCTCGCAAAAATTATTCCACCCGGCGGGGGACGCTGGGTGGTTAAGCTTATTCTCTGCCGCGGTGAGGGTGGCCGCGGTTATGCCCCGGCGCCGAACGCGACATCGCGCCGCATTGTGCAAATTTTTGACTGGCCTGGGTGGCCAACCATCTACGCTGCGCAAGGTATCGAGACCGCCGTCTGTGCAACCCGCCTAGGAACCAACCCCTTATTAGCGGGCCTGAAACATTTGAATCGCCTTGAGCAGGTATTAGCCAGCGCTGAACTCGCCACAGCGGGCCTGCTTGAAGGGTTAATGCTGGACCAAGACGACCACCTCATCGAGGGCACGCGCAGCAATGTTTTTGTCGGTCTGGGGGACGCCTTGCTGACGCCACAACTCGATCGCTGTGGTGTGGCCGGGGTGATGCGTGAGATTATTTTGGAGCAGGCCGCGCGCGCCGGCATTCAAGTCTTTGAGCGCCGCCTCCCCCTGACTCAATTGCGCCAAGCCACCGAGATGTTTTTCTGCAACTCCCTGCTCGGCATTTGGCCGGTACACACGCTGCACCGCCCCTTCGTGCGTGAGTTTGGCGTTGGCCCTTTAACGCGCCACTTACAAGAGCAGTTGACTGCCCTTGAGCTCGTCTGATGCAGCGTCGCTACGTCCTGATCGGAGGTGGCTTGAGCGTTCTGCTGCTCGCGTTAGCCCTAGGGCTTTATGCCAGTTGGATCGCGCTCGCGCGCCATTTGGATCAACCTTTTGAGCTGCAAGAGCCGATTATCTTTGACCTCGCCCCCGGCACCTCGCTAGGTAAGTTGGGCACCGAATTTGCCCGACGGGGCTGGCTCCCTTATGCCTTCGAATTGCCACTCGCGGTTGAGTTACACCAACTCAGTGCGCGCATTCAGGCTGGCACCTATGAGATTAATCCCGGCGAAACCCCACGCCTAACGCTCCAGAAATTTGCTCAGGGGCGGGTCAAAATTTACTCGGTAACTTTTGTGGAAGGACTCACGTTTGGGCAGCTGCAGCACCAATTAGCGAGTTTGCCCGGCTTGCGTCTAGAACTCAGTGGGCTCAGTGATGTCGAAATAATGCGGCAGGTGACGGGCGTGGAGGGATCCCCAGAAGGGCGTTTTTTCCCCTCTACCTATTTCTACCTTCATCACTCGACCGACTTAGCCTTGTTGCGACGGAGTTATCGCCAGCAGACCGAAATTCTACAGCGCGAATGGGATCAGCGAGCCCGCGATCTGCCTTATCGTTCCGCCGATGAGGCGCTGATTCTGGCGTCGATCATCGAACGCGAGACCGGGGCCAAAGAGGAGCGCGCGCAAATTAGCGGCGTTTTTGTGCGCCGCTTACAGCACTCGATGAAACTTCAAACTGACCCTACGGTGATCTATGGACTGGGAGCGGCCTTTAGCGGCCGGCTGCGGCGGGCAGATTTAGAGCGTGATACACCTTACAACACCTATACCCGGGGCGGTTTGCCACCATCGCCGATTTGTGCGCCAGGCGAAGCGGCGATTCATGCCGCACTCCATCCCGCCGCCGGGGATGCGCTGTATTTTGTGGCCCGTGGCGATGGCACGCATGTTTTTTCCAATACCCTGACGGCCCACAATGAGGCTGTCCGGACCTACCAGATCGGTACGCAAAAACCATGACTCCCCGCGGAAAATTCATCACCCTCGAAGGCATTGAAGGCGTCGGAAAGTCGACCCACTGCGCGTTTATCGCAGCGACCCTGCGTGAGTTGGGACATTCGGTGGTGACCACTCGCGAGCCGGGCGGTACGGCCTTGGGCGAAGCGATCAGAGACCTGCTGTTGGATAACTCGCGGCCCACGATGGCCGCGCTGAGTGAACTGCTGCTAATTTTTGCCGCACGCGCAGAACACTTGGCCCGCGTCATTGAACCCGCCTTGCGGGCTGGCGAGTGGGTGTTGAGCGACCGCTTTACCGATGCCACTTATGCCTACCAAGGCGGCGGCCGTGCGCTAGCTGTTAGCAGTATTCAGGCGCTGGAAGCTTTGGTTCAACAAAATTTACAGCCTGATCTGACTTTGCTTTTAGATGCACCGGTCACTTTGGCT
>CAIPNE010000792.1 GCA_903866355.1 uncultured Gammaproteobacteria bacterium | reverse complement strand
CTGTAATCGAGCGCCACCCTGGCGAGCCCCGGCAGCGCCTCGACACCGAGGGTTTTGAATTCTTGGGTTGGCGTCCACGCGGCAAGCTCAGAGGCTGCTAGCGATGCGCCGGCATAGCGGCTTACCGCGCTCACGCCTCAGCCCTCAATCGCTCGCCATGCACCAGGCGCAGCTTGAACAACTCGCCCGAGCGGCTGAACGGCGCACACCAGCGCCGCGTAGCGCAGCCCAAGCACACTGCGTTGTGTGGCGAGAGTTTGTCGGTGCCGCACCTGGTGCAGCGGTGCTGTGGCGCGGTCACGGTGCCCCCCCTGCTTTGCTACGGCGGGGCGGTGGTGCGGCGCAGCGGTCGGGGCTATCAGCGCGGGCGGCTATCCAGGCATCCACCTCAGCCTCGACAAAAGCGCTCGTTCTCTCGCCCAGCTTGCGGATTCGGGGGAATGAGCCCTCGGCGGTTTTGCGGTAGATCGTCGAGCGCGGCAGGCCGGTTTTCGCTGAGGCCTCCGGTATGCGGATAAATCGGGTTTGCATGTTGGCTCCATGTCTTGGGACGTGGTGCCAGATTGCCGGAGGGTTTAAGACTAATCGGTGCGTAAACCTCGCCGCTTTGGTCGAGGTTTTTGCACACCAGCTTCTGCCGCTGTTTTCAGCCGTCGCGCATCGGTTGGCGCTCGAATGCCTGCGGTGTCGAGGATGTCTGCGGCGTGGCCTATCGCGATGTCCTCGGCCAGGCCATCACCGACAAGCGCCTGGACCACGGAAGTGAGCAGGCGGTCGCGTGTCGAGGGCCTCGGGCGGCCACCCTGGGCGATAGGCGCCGCATCGATGGCCAACTCGAGCCCGGCATCGAGCAGGCGCAGCCACTGACGCGCAGCGGGCCAGCCGTCGAGACTGGCGGGATTCTCCTGCGGCGGCGGGCTCTCAAATTCTCCCATCAATATGCGCGTCAACGTCGCGCGATTTTTTGCGCGCTGGCTTGAGCCTGCCGCCACAGTCGGCGCAGCAAATCCACGGCCGTCGTAGTGCAGCCGCTGCCATGCAACAGCAAGCGCCAGGGCCAGCCCGTCGTCGATGTTGTCGATGCGTTTTACCAGCTTGCCGAGCGCTTTGCGCAACTCGGCCGCTTTCTTTACATCGACCTGCGGCGGTGGTGCTGAGGTCTGGCGGTACATGCTGAAAGCCTCGCCAATCTGGCGCAGCGCCCCATCGGAAATTTTCCGGTAACTGCGCCCGGCGTACACGCGGATTTTTTGCGCGTGCTCGAGTACGGCCAGCGGCAATTCATCGGTAACCCACTCGCCTCGCGCGGGTGCTTTTGGGCGTGCTTTTGGGGTGTGGGATTTGCGGCTTTTGGGCATGGTGATTCCCTGCGGCTGATAGCTTGTCGCCCGCTGCGGGCGCCGGTACTACTCCTCGCTGGCAGCGCTCTTCCTGCGCTCGCCCAGCTCGATGACGTCGGCGCCCGTGCGCAGGCGGTCGAGATAATCCGCCCAGGCCTGCATCATTTTTTTGCGCTCGGGTAGGTGCGCGGTGCGGTTGTAGGCTCTGCCGTTCGGGTCTCTCACCGCATGGGCCAGCTGGTGCTCGATGATGTCGATGCGATAGCCGAGCACCTCATCCAGCAGCGTGCGGGCCATCGCTCGGAAACCGTGGCTGCTCATCTCCTCCTGCGGTATGCCGAGGTTGCGTAGGGCACCGTTTAGTGTGTTCTCGCTCATCGGGCGCTTGCGGTCGCGCACGCCGGGGAACACTAGATCGCCACGGCCGGTTAGCTGTTCGATGTCGCGCAGGATGGCCACGGCCTGAGTGCTCAACGGCACGATATGGTCGACGTCGGTTTTGGTTACCCGATACCGCCACTCGGCCGCCTCGAGGTCGAAGTGTTCCCACCTCGCCCGGCGCAATTCACCAGGGCGCACGAACACCAGCGGGGCCAGCGCCAGGGCGCAGCGCACTATGTGGGTGCCGGTGTAGCCATCAATCAGGCGCAGCAGCTCGCCGGCACGCTTGGGCTCGGTCACCGCCGCGAAGTGTGTGGACTTCACCGGCGGCAGGGCGCCCCGTAGGTCGCGCGTAGGATCGCTGGGGGCTTTGCCGGTGGCCACGGCATACCGGCACACCTGGCTCACGGCACCGATGGCCCTGTGGGCCGTCTCCAGCGCCCCACGGGACTCGATGCGCCTGGCCATCATCAGGATCTGGGGCGGGCTTAGCGTTGTAACGGCCTGCCGGCCGATGCGGGGGAAGATATCTTTCTCAAACAACCGCGCGATGCGCTTGGCGTTCGCCTCGGCCCAGGTCGGTGAGTAGCGGCCCAGGTACTCGCGGGCTATCACCTCGAAACTGTTCTCGGCGGCGTCAGCGCCGGCTTGCTTGGCAGCCTGTTTCAGCACGCCGGGGTCGGTGCCCTCGGCCAGCTGCTTGCGGGCCTCCGCGCGCTTGGCTCGGGCGGCTTTCAAGCCCACCTCGGGATGCGTGCCCAGGGCGAGGGTCTTGCGCTTGCCACCGAAACGGTAGGCCAATCGCCAGTACATGCCGCCGCTTGGCGTCACTTCGAGATACATGCCATCGGCATCGGTGAGTCGATAGGTCTTTTCTCGCGGTTTTACCGCGCGAATTCGCGCATCCGACAGCGCCATAACCACCCTCCTGACGGTATCTCCTGACGGTATAAGATTCCGTCAGGGCCAATGTGCCGTCAGGTATACCGCCAATTTTGACGGTATGTCTAGCGACGTGGTGGGAGGCCATGGACAACACAGGCGAAAAAAAGGCCCGTATTTCAGGGCCTTAGCGAGGTTCTTGGACGGTTTGGGATGGGGAAATGGTGGGTCGTGCTGGATTCGAACCAGCGACCAATTGGTTAAAAGCCAACTGCTCTACCGACTGAGCTAACGACCCTGAGACGCCGCGTATGGTACGGATTGGGCTCGAAAAGACAAGGCAAAAATGAGCGACTAGGGGTT
>CAIPNE010000791.1 GCA_903866355.1 uncultured Gammaproteobacteria bacterium | reverse complement strand
GCCCCAGCAGAAACCAGCCGGAGTCGGCGACGCGCCGATGAGCGGCGTCGAGCTCGGCGCGGAGTTCGGCCGTGGCGGCTTTGAGATCGAGAAAAGGCAGGGGCATCAGACAAACGTTGTCGCTCAGTGGAACGCGTAAACGTGCACCTGTCGAAGCAACAATCGGCGGTGTGCCACGCGTGAGCCGGAGGCTGGATGGATTGCCCCACGCCACACACCGATTGGAAGAGATTAAAATTAGCAGGCTGAAAAAACGGTTCTTCGCCGCCAGCTACCGTGAAAGCCTCGCCAGCGAGCGTGCATGAGTCGCGAGGTACCGTGAAAAAAATGTCACGAACCTTGAAAACGCTGCGAGGTCGTTGGAAATCGCCGCCCTTAACCCTGAATGCGCGGCGAGGTAGCGCGTATCAACGACAAGGTTGCGCGAAAGCACCGCAGTCTACGATGAAAGCACCGCAAGCTTGCCTGAAAGCGCGACCATCGACCTTGAACAAACGGCAAGGTAATGTGCGCCGAGGAAGCGAGTTTGACCCACTATATACACATGGTGGCTCGATGTGCAGAAGCACCCCTATCACGGCTATGTCATATGAGTATCTAAAATATTTTGTGATCAATGAAATATGAATTTTAGCCCGATAAAATATTTTCAAATATTTCTAGCGTGCGCCCATTATTGATTCTACGTCGGGAGTTGCCCGCGAATTGCGCCTTACCAACGCGAGGGAACGGGTTGTTAGTAAACAACCAACGCAACCTAAGAAAGAAAACCAACCATGAGTAGAATCAAGAAAACCAACTCCCGAGTGATCAATGCGGCGGCGGCTCGTGCCGCTGGTATGAGCACCATCAATCCGCAGCTAGAATTGGGCGGAGATCGGATAACGCTGGTGCGCTATCAAAGCATGATCGTAGAAGCCCAAGCATTGCAGTCGAACTATAATGCCCTGCTGTCGCACACCGATGCGGCGCGCAGTGCATTTATACTGGCCGAGGCTAATCTCCGCGACCAATCGGTGCGGATGTTATCCGGCGTCGCTGCCTACTTCGGGCGCGAGAGTGAGGAGTATCAAAAAGCGGGAGGCACCAAGCGCTCGGCGCGAGCTCCCTACAAACGAATGAAGGCGGCCCAAGAAATAGCCGCCTGAGTCGTCTATAATAACCAATGAAAAGTGCCTGCCGGCGGTGATCGCACCGCCGGCAGTTTTTTTTGATGCAGTTTAAGGGATATAAACCAGTGCGCATATCTCCGCGCGCAGGGTCGCATCGGGTGGTTCGCGGGGCGATTAGGGGGTTGCGTCAAGTCCGGCGGGCGCGCACACGTGGGGGAATTCTCCCGCAGGGCGCAGCGCAGAAGCTACGGGGCGAAGCTTTCACTTTAACTTAACAACACGTAAGTTTCACCGGCGGTGCACATTCTTCTCGTTAGTAATTATCGGCCGGATCAACAGCAGAGCATGCTGCGGTACGCGGAGTTGTTGGCCGCGGGTTTGCGCGAGCGCGGCGTGAGCGTGGATGTGATCCGTCCGTCGGTGTGCTTGGGACGTTTATCGGTAGGCACTCAAGGGCTCGGAAAATGGCTGGGTTATTTTGATAAATTTATCGTGTTTCCTTGGCGGCTCCGCCGCGAGGCGCGCCGCGTGCCGGGGCGGGTCGTGCATCTCTGCGATCACTCCAATGCGATGTACACGGCGGTGCTGCACGGCGTGCCGCATCTCGTAACGTGCCATGATGTCCTAGCGATCCGCTCGGCCTTAGGCCATTTTCCGCAAAATCCCACGGGCTGGTCGGGGCGACGTTTGCAGGCCTGGATCACGCGGGGCTTGGGTCGCGCGGCCCTGATTGTGTGTGTCTCGGCCACGACTCGAAGTGAACTCATCGATTTGTTGACCGAAGCGGCGTCCAAGATCCGCGTGGTGCCGAACGCGCTGAACGCGCCCTACGTGCCCATGCCGGATGCGGCAGCTGCGGAAAAACTCGTCGCATTTCCCGCGGTGCAAAGTATGGGCGCGGCCGGCTATATTTTCCACGTGGGCGGCAACGCTTGGTACAAAAATCGCGCCGGGGTGCTGCGGATTTATTTCGCGTACGTGCGCCAAGGCGGACGTACGCCTCTGGTGCTCGCGGGCAAGCCGGCTACGGCCGAAATGCAGCGTTTGCTGGCGACTCAGCCCCTCGGGGCCCGAGTCATC
>CAIPNE010000790.1 GCA_903866355.1 uncultured Gammaproteobacteria bacterium | reverse complement strand
CGGTGAATTTTTCAGTGCGGAACGGGCTGCGCCGGCAAAGGGTCAGCACACCCGCGAAGTGCTGGCGGAAATCGGTTACAGCACAGAAGAGATCGAGTTTTTTCTGCGTGACGGCAGTGCGTTTACGGACGCCATGTGAAGCCAGTCGATTTATCCCAAGGTAAAATCAGAGTTCCCGTTTGTCTTTTTATTGAAATATAAACCAGCAATTATCCGGGACAACATCGTGCGGTTGGATGTGGTCTTGCTCCCGAAAAAACCGTGATTCCCCGCCTTGCGACTAAAGGCTCAACCCGACCCACTTTCTGATCGAGGCCCTATGAATAACACCCTGCAAAAAGCCCTTGCACTTGCCGTGTCGATGACCCTGGCCGCAGCACCCGTGGCTGCGCAACAGGGGGCTCCGTCCAAGCCCGCGACTGCGGCAACCAAGGCCGCCAACGAGGCCGTGCTGAAGGCGCTGCCGTTCAATGACAAGGAAGATTTCGCCAACGCCGCGCGCGGTTTCATCGCCAAGCCCGACACGCTGACCATCAAGAACGCAAAAGGCGATGTGGTCTGGGATCTTGAGGCCTATAAAAAATACATCAGCACCGACAAGCCGGCACCGGACTCTGTGAACCCGAGCCTGTGGCGCAATGCGCAGCTCAATATGCAATACGGCCTGTACAAGGTCAGCGAAAAAATCTATCAGGTTCGCGGTTACGACATCACCAATATCACCTTCATCCAGGGCAAGACGGGCTGGATCGTTTTCGACCCGCTGCTTTCCGCGGAGACCTCCAAGGCGGCTTTTGAGTTGGTGACGCAGCATCTTGGCAAGAAGCCGATTGTCGCCGTGGTTTACAGCCATTCGCACGTCGATCACTACGGCGGTGTGCGCGGTATTGTTGACGACAAGGATATCCAGACGAAGAAGGTCAAGATCATTGCCCCGGAGCATTTCTCCGAGCATGCGATCAGCGAGAACGTCATTGCAGGCAATGTGATGAGCCGCCGCGCGATTTATATGTACGGCGCAATGCTGCCGCGTAACGCGCAGGGCGGCGTGAACGGCGGCCTTGGCCAGACCACGTCGACGGGTACGGCCACGCTGATCCTGCCGACCGACATCATCAAAAAGACCGGTCAGGAAATGACCGTCGATGGCGTGAAGATGGTGTTCCAGATGACGCCGGGCACCGAAGCGCCGGCGGAAATGAACACCTATTTCCCGGAGCTGAAGGCGCTGTGGACCGCGGAGAACGCGACCAACACCATGCACAACATCCTCACTCTGCGCGGCGCGCAGGTGCGCGATGCGCTGAAGTGGGCCGGCTATCTCAATGAAACCATCGCGCTTTACGGCAGCAACGTACAAGTCAAGTTTCAGAGTCACCACTGGCCGATGTGGGAAAACGCCAAAATTCTCGAGTACATCAAGAAGCAGCGTGACATGTACAAATACATCCACGATCAGTCGGTCAACCTGATGAACAAGGGTTTCACCGGCTCCGAGATCGCCGAGATGATCAAGCTGCCGCCGGAACTGGATCAGCAGTGGTACAACCGCGGCTACTACGGCACGCTGCGCCACAACTCGCGCGCGGTCTATCAGCGTTATATGG
>CAIPNE010000789.1 GCA_903866355.1 uncultured Gammaproteobacteria bacterium | reverse complement strand
TCGGCACCGGCGCGACCGCCATTCAGTCGATCCCGCATCTGGGTGCGGCGGCCAAGCAGCTGTACGTGTTTCAGCGCACGCCGTCTTCGGTGGACGAGCGTCGCAACCGGGCGACCGATCTGGAATGGTTCAAGTCGCTCAAGCCCGGCTGGCAGCAGGAGCGCAACGACAACTTCACCAAGCTGCTGGTGGGCGTGGCGGTGGAAGAGGATTTGGTTAACGACGGCTGGACGGAGCTGTTTAAGTCGCTTGGGGAACTGATGGCCGGCGGCGGCGCCAGCAATCTGTCCACAGAAGAACTGACGTTGCTAGGCGAAATCCTGGACTACCAGCACGACAACCGCGTACGCGGCCGTATCGACGACACCGTCAAAGATCCAGCCACGACGCAAGCCCTGAAGCACTGGTATCGCCCTTGGTGCAAGCGGCCTTGCTTCAACGACGACTACCTGCCCACGTTCAATCGCCCCAACGTGACGCTGGTCGATACCGCCGGCAAGGGCATTGAGCGCATCACCGCCAAGGGCGTGGTGGTCGATGGCGTGGAATACGCAGTGGACTGCATTGTTTTTGCCACCGGCTTCGAAGTGAGCCGCGCTACCTACACGCAGCAGGCGGCGATGGAAGTCATTGGTCGCGATGGCAAGACGCTCGGCGATTACTGGTCGAAGGGCATGCGCACCTACCACGGCCTGATGAGCCACGGCTTCCCTAATCTCTACCACATGGGCTTCACCCAGACCGGCTATACGCCCAACTTCACCTATCAGCTGGATAAACAATCGCAGCATCTGGCGAAAGTACTCGTCGACGTCGCGGCCCGTGGCCTCGAGGCCTTGGAACCCACGCTCAAGGCCGAAGAAGACTATCTCGCCCTGGTGTTGGCCCCGACCGCAATGAGCGAGTACCTCGCCAGTTGCACGCCGGGCTACTACAACGCTGAAGGCGTGGCGAACGCCGCCGCCGACGGCTTCCTGCAAGGGCACTACCCGGAAGGTGGTTTGAAGTTCTACGAGATGCTTGCCGAGTGGCGCGCGAGGGGCGATTACGCGGGGCTCACAACCCGTTAATAGCCAGCAGAACGGTGAGTAGGGGCAATCCGCTCACCGTTCGCGTTGGTGCTTAAAGCCGTTTGATCGGCTAAGCGTTGCGGGGACTCTACCCCGTAGCGCTCAACCGCCCTCTCGCTCAGAGTTCGTCGAACGCCAGCGTCGGGCCGCCGCATTTAGTCCAGTACTCGTTGTCGTAGTACTCGCGCCACTCGATGATTTTGCCGTTCTCAGTCAGCTCGAACATGCCGCAGACCTTGAGCGCCATCTGCCAGGTGCCGCTGCCGTTCCAGTCCCATTGGTCAACGCGCTCGGTGATGACCTTGTTCTCGTGGCCAAATACGTGCACCAGCTTGAACTCCACGCGCTTGGCTGGTTTGAAGATCGACGCAATCATTCTGCGTACGTTCTCCTGACCGCGAATGGCTTCCAGCGGCTGGTTGAGATAGCACATGTCTTCGGTGCATTGGGCCATGCAGGCGTCGACGTCGCGGTCGTCCCAGCCTTTAAGGAAGGCGCGAACCACGCCTTCGTTGCGGGCAATTTTTGCTTCTTGGCTGTTCATGGGCGATTCCTCATTCATAGACGGGTGTCGGCTGGCTTAGTCGAGATGCAGCACCGGGCCGCCGTTGTTGAACCACAGCCGGTTGTCGAAATAGTCGCGCCAGCCGCAAATTTTGCCGGCCTCGTCCAAATCGAACATGCCGATGCAGGGCAGCTTGAGACGCCAGCCGGCATGGGCCGGATCGTCGTGGAATTTCCACAGATCGAGGCGCTCGGTCACCACCGTGTTGCCGCGCCCGAAGCAGTTGCGCAGCTCCCAATGCACGTGCGTGGTGAGCTGCATGATGCCGGCCACGATCTTGCGCACATCGTGCTGGCCCACCACCGGTGCCAGCGGCTGGTTGATGTAGACGATGTCGGCGGACAGGCAGGCCATCGCGACATCTGCATCCAGTGATTCCCAGGCATCAATGAACAGCCGCACCTTGAACACGTTGCGGGCAATTTTTTCTGCTTCGGTCATGGTCCTCCCCCTAGCTTGTTATTAGATGGACGCCGCTGCATGGGCCGTTCGCGCACCGCCTGATGGGGCGGCGCGCACTGCGGTCAAACTAATCGAGGCCGCGGCGCAGCAGGAAGGGATAGATCTGCCAATCTTGGTTATTTTGGTGACAGTTCCCGTAGCGCCTCTCGCAACCCGATGGACAGGCAGATCATCGAGGCATCTTCCGCTGCCGACGACCTACGGCCAGCAGCTCACGCACGTGTTGCCGCCGGAGGCGCTGCTCGCCGGCGCCGGCCTGAAGCCGCAGGATTTGAACGATCTGGCGCGGCGCATCAGCGTGCGGCAGGCGCTGTAATACATCGACAACACGCTGCAACTTGCGCCGCGCCCGACTGGTATCTGGCTTGGGTAGGGACCCATCATTGCTGGGCGCTGGGGAGTGACGAGTAGATACGTAGCGCCGCCGTTCGTGAGCTTGGCGGCGGAGACCTTGGTCTCGGTAAGTTTGTCGAGCGTGACGGGATGTCCTTCACGCATGCTGCGGGCGTGGGGGGTGCCGTCAAAAACACCGTCAGCTGCCGCTGGCAGTCAAAACTTCCCCAAGGAAGTCTCTGAACAATCAGCAGTTGAATTTCAGCGCTTTATTGGACACGCTTCGCCTGCGTTGAACCGCCTTGGAGGCTCAATTTGTAGCGGGAGCGGGACTCGAACCCGCACACTGTTACCAGCGGTGGATTTTGAGTCCACTGCGTCTACCAATTCCGCCATCCCGCCAGGGACGCGAATCCTAACATCGCGAGCGCGCGGCTGTCTGCGGCAGCGCACTCCTTTTTCTAATTTGTGTGGTTCAGACGCTGATGGAGCTGGAAGATTTCTTATATGAGCTGCCGGCCGCGCAGATCGCCCAATACCCGCCTGCGATCCGTGGCGATTCGCGGCTCCTCACGCTTGAGGGGGACAGCGGTAAGTGGGCTGATCACCAATTTGTGGCATTCCCCTCCTTGCTGCGCCCCGGCGATTGCCTCGTTTTTAACGACACTCGGGTTATCCCCGCCCGGCTATTCGGGCATAAGGACACGGGTGGGCGCGTGGAAGTGATGGTGGAACGCCTGCTGGATGCTAATCGGGCGCTGGTACAAGTGCGGGCCAGCAAGCCGCCACGGGCGGGCAGTCATCTGATTTTTGGTCCCGGGCTGGCGTTGCAAGTGCAGGCCCGCCAACCGGACGGGTTCTACGCGGTGTGCGGTGCGGGTGAGCTGCCACTGGCCGAACTGCTGGCCCAAGTAGGGCATATGCCCCTGCCGCCCTATATTGCTCGGGGCGACGAACCGGCTGACGCCGAACGCTATCAGACCGTATTCGCCCGCCAGCCCGGTGCCGTGGCGGCGCCAACCGCCGGCTTGCACTTCAATGCCGAACTGTTAGCGGGACTGAGTGCGCTGGGTGTTGAACAGGCTTTTGTGACCTTGCATGTGGGTGCGGGCACGTTCGCACCGGTGCGCAGCGCCCGTCTTGAAGATCATGTGATGCATGCCGAGTACCTCGAAGTATCCCCGGCCGTGTGCGCGGCTGTGGCGCGCGCACGGGCGGTTGGCGGACGGGTAGTGGCGGTCGGTACCACCAGCGTGCGGGCGTTGGAGTCCGCGGCACACGCTGGCACACTCGCGCCCTATCTGGGCGATACCCGATTGTTCATTACCCCGGGTTATCGCTTCCGGGTAGTGGACGCACTGTTAACCAATTTCCACATGCCCGCCTCCACGCTCCTGATGCTGGTGGCGTCCTTTGCGGGACACGCCAACGTTATGGCGGCCTATCGGCACGCGGTGGCGGATGGTTATCGTTTTTTTAGCTACGGTGACGCCATGTGGATCACCCCACACGCGGACGCACAGCGATGAAGACACGGCCTGCTACACTGCCGCGCCCCGTCTTGCGCAAGGTCGCCAACTGATGAAATTCACGCTCGCTGCCACCGCCGGAAAGGCCCGCGCGGGGCGTCTCGACTTTGCCCGTGGAACGGTCGAAACCCCCGCGTTTATGCCGGTAGGCACCTATGGCACGGTCAAAGCCATGACGCCTGAGGAACTCCGCGAGGTCGGCGCGCAGATCATTTTGGGCAATACCTTCCACCTCATGCTGCGCCCGGGCGAAGAAGTCGTCGCCGCGCACGGTGGGTTGCATGGGTTTATGCACTGGCCAGGTCCCATCCTGACGGACTCGGGCGGCTTCCAAGTATTCAGCCTAGGGGACCTGCGCTCCATCGCAGAGGACGGGGTTACCTTTCGCTCGCCCATCAATGGCGACCGCATTTTTCTCTCGCCCGAACGCTCAATGGCTGTCCAACAAGCGCTGGGCAGCGACATTGCCATGGTGTTTGACGAGTGCACGCCTTATCCCGCGACGCTGGGTGAGGCGCGCGTTTCTATGGAACTGTCCATGCGCTGGGCGGCCCGTAGCAAACAGGCGCATGGCGGACGGGGCGGGGCGTTGTTTGGCATTGTGCAGGGTGGCGTTTATCCCGCCCTACGCGCGGAATCCGCTGCCCGCCTGCTCAACATTGGTTTTGATGGGTACGCTATCGGTGGGTTGTCAGTGGGCGAACCCAAGGCCGACCTCTACGCGATGGCCGCCCATACCGCCGCACTGCTGCCCGTCCATCAGCCGCGCTACCTGATGGGGGTGGGGACACCTGAGGACCTTATCGCCGGCATCGGTGCGGGCATCGACATGTTTGATTGCGTGATGCCAACGCGCAACGCACGCAATGGTCATTTGTTCACTTCTTTTGGTACTTTGCGCAGTCGCAACGCAGTGCATCGTAACTCTCTGGAACGCCTGGACCCGGCTTGCGACTGCTATACCTGTCAGCACTACACGAGGTCGTATCTGCATCATTTGGATCGTCAGAACGAGATCCTCGGCGCCCGCCTGCATACGCTGCACAATCTGACTTTTTATTTAAAGCTTATGCGCCAAGCTGGAGCCGCTATTCGGGCCGGTAATTTCGCCGATTTTGCGGCGGATTTTCTCGCCGCCCGTGCTGGGGCCAGCGCAGATGAAGGCTGAGTGACTGTGCGTCCGGTGCGTGTGCCATAATGCAGACCGATTTTTAGGAGGTGGATTTTATGGGATACCTAATCAGTGACGCTTGGGCGCAGGCCGGAGCGCCCGCCACGACACAGGAGAGCATGCTGGGCTTTCTGCCGCTGGTCGTGCTGTTCGTGGTGTTTTATTTTTTCTTGATCCGCCCCCAGATGCGGCGCCAGAAAGAGCATCAGCAATTGGTAAAAAGCCTGAGCAAGGGCGACGAAATCGTGACCACTGGCGGCCTGCTGGGCCGGGTCACCGAGGTTGGCGACCACTTCCTTAAGCTAGAAATTGCGAAAGACGCAGAAGTGTGGGTGCAGCGGCAGGCCGTCAGCGCCGTGATGCCTAAGGGCACGATCAAGGAACTTTGACCGCAGCCTATTTCCAATGCTGCTCCATCAACGGCAATCGCGATG
>CAIPNE010000788.1 GCA_903866355.1 uncultured Gammaproteobacteria bacterium | reverse complement strand
TATGTCACAGGTCTACCGCCGGCAGGTTTTCCAACATTTGCGTCGAGTGTTGAATCAGTTCTGGCACTTCCACGATTTCCACCACCTGCCAAAATGCCGAGCCCAACACCGGCCGCGCATCCACCGCCCAGCCCGCCGCGCGCCACGCGCTGACGGCAGCTTGCGCCGCCGGTGATAAGTCGTGGGCTTGGCTGCCCGAGAGTTCCAGCCAACCCAGTTGACCCGCGCTGGTGGGGGCCACCAAGGCGCGGGCTTCGATGGCCAGCGCCAGCGCAGATGACCATTCGTAACCGGCAACTTCAACACTTTGCCCAGTCTCCCAGTGCATCCGCCATTGGCGCGTGCTGGCTCCCCCCGACTCGGCCGCAAATAGATTGCCAGCGACCTTTAGCCGCAAAAGCTGTTGTAGTAGGAGTTTGCCCGATGCCACGGGGTGCCAGAACAGCAACTGCCGCAGCAACGCATCTTGATGGGCCATCGCGCAGGCCAGCAGCGCGCCGGCCCGGGCACCCCATAGCACAGGGCGATGACCCGTTCGTGCCGTCAGCCAGTGCGCCGCCCGCAGCGCGTCGGCTAGCCACACCGCCCACGTGGCGTCAGCAAACTCGCCCGCGCTGTCACCGCAGCCAAAACTATCCTGCTGCAACACAAACCATCCAGCATTCGCCCACGCGCGGGCCTGCAGCGCAGCCATCCGGCGACCTTTGTTCATTTCTTCGGCGAAGGGTGCCAGATACATCACCGCGCCGCGCACGGTGCTGTTGGTGGGCGGGCAATACAGCAGCGAAAACAGCTTTCCCGCCGTTCCCGGCGCGAAAAATGCCTCTAATTCCGGGGTAGACATGGGTCTATCAAGCCGCCAGCTTAGCCTCAATGAAATGGGTGAGCGTCGCCAGTGACGCGAACACCGCGCCATCAATTTCGTCGTCTTCGATGGTCACGCCAAAACGCTCTTCCACGAGCGTCAAAACCGCCACGACAGCCATCGAATCGAGTTCGGGGATTGCCCCGAGCAGCGGGGAATTGGCGTTCAATTCAGCGGCGCGAGCGCCTAACTGGAGGACTTCGTCGAGAATACCTAAAACTGCTTTGCCTATGTCCACCGAGTCTCCTTCTATCAATTTGAGCCATCAATTTAGGCACTCACCACGGCCCGCAGGGTCTACATTGCCACGAGGCCTCCGCGACCCGCACCGTGCGGGTTGACGGTGTGCGAGAACGTGCCGACGGTCGCATCAAAACCGCTGTGGCGTCAACCTTGGGCCCGCATCTCGGGTCTCAACGTCGCTTTTAGCCCGGTGCCAAAAGTCGGCGCGCCGGCCGGCCAGCCGTGGCTTGGGGTCGACAAAATAAGGCGGGGCGATTTTTGACGCCGGATAACGGCTGTAAGCCCACCAGGAGGCATCACCGCCGCGGCCGCTGGTGACGTCGTGGGCTTCGATCTCAAGCAGCTCATGGCTCTAGCGTTGGCGGCTCGCTACTTTACGGGCAAACTGTGGCATGCGCTGTAAAATTGGCTTTCGCCCCG
>CAIPNE010000787.1 GCA_903866355.1 uncultured Gammaproteobacteria bacterium | reverse complement strand
GTTTTTCGAGTTCTTCACGCTGGGATTCGAACTTGGCGATGTTGGCCGGGGTGGCCGGCACAGCCTTTTTGCCAGGAATGAGGAAATTGCGGCCATAGCCCGCTTTGACGCGCACACGTTCGCCCAGCGCACCCAGATTATGAATTTTTTCGAGCAGGATTATTTCCATCGTCTTTCGCCTTCAGTCGTTAACTTGCTGCCGGGCCGAGAGTGGTCTGCCCGTAAATTTAGTCTTTTTTTAAGGCCCGGCGCGCTGCCGGAGCCGGCGGAAATCCGCCACAAAATCTGCAATACCCGTGGCCGCAAGGCCCGTGGCGGCTACGTGCGGCAGCAAGCTGGCGCACACATAAAGTCCAATCTGCCAAGCCCGCGGTGCCTTCAATGCCAACACCCGCTCGTGAGCAATGCTCAACCCTTGGGCGGCGAACAATAGCACCAGCACCACCAGAGCGTCACCGGCAAAACCCGCGCCCGCAGTACCCCGTTCCAAAAATGTTGCCGCTAGCGCCACCGCGCCACTCACCGGCACCACCCAGAAGGGGAGTACCAAGGCTCGAAATTCCTCACCGAACGCCTCGGGCTTATACAGCACCGATTGCCACCACCGCGCGAGCATCAACATCCCGATGAGCCCTAGCAGCATGACCCCAATGGAGGCTTGGTGCATAACACCTGCCACCGCCGAGATTTCTTCAGGGCTTAAAAATTGGCTACCTTGGGTTTTCACCGAGGCCGCCAACTGGGTTAAGCGCTCGCGCCAGAAGGCGTCGACGTCGGGTAGCGATTGTCTAATGGCGAATGCAAACCCACCGACAAACACCCCCAGCGTGGCCAGCGCGCGCCCCTGATTCGCACTGGACCGAAGAATTCGTGCCGCGCAAACGATCGGGACCCAAGGCAGCAGAACAATGAGCCCTGAGGTGCCGGCGCCCATTGCCACTTGCAGGACGAGTCCCGCACAAAGCGTGGCCAATACCGCCACTTTGGTCGCCTCGTAAAGCCCTTCGCGCAGCACCACGAGCCCAATCACCGCCCCACCCAGAATGAGCGATGGGGCGAATAACAACCCAGTGAGCGCGAATGCCAAAGCCATGCTGGCCGCCTGAAGCGGCCCCCGCATGGCTAGCCGGGCTATCCCCCGCACGTCGGCAGGCTGCCTGCCATTCCGCCCAAACGCTTAATGCGAATCGCTGTAAGGCAGTAACGCCAAAAAGCGAGCGCGCTTGACCGCAGTGGCCAATTGGCGCTGGAATCGGGCTTTGGTGCCGGAAATCCGGCTGGGCACAATTTTGCCGTTTTCAGCCACGTTCGCTTTCAAGGTGTTGATGTCCTTGTAGTCGATTTCGGTGACTTTCTCGGCAGTAAACTTGCAATAACGGCGGCGCCGGAAATTGCGTGAAGAACCACCACGCGGTTTTGGTTTGATCATGGCTAAGGATTCCTTGTGAGTCAGTCCGTGGCCGTCTCATCGGCGGGTTCATCGGCGGGTTCATCAGCAGCGGCACCCGTCTGGGTCTCCGCATCGGTATCAGCAGCGGCGTCACCTTCGCTGGCGCTATCGGCCCGGCTCTCGCGCTCTGCATGGCGCGCACGGCGCTCGCTATCGCGTTCTTCTTGGTCTTCCTTGGCCCGCGCCATTAGCGAGGGTTCAGTCAGGGCTTTATCGCGCCCAACAACCAAATGACGCAGCACGGCGTCGTTGAAGCGGAACGCGCTAACCAGCTCGTTGAGCGTGGTGGCGTTTACTTCAATGTTGAACATGACGTAATGGGCTTTGTGCACCTTCGTGATGGGATAGGCCAATTGGCGCCGACCCCAGTCTTCTAGGCGGTGAATAACCCCGCCGTTGGACTCAATCATGGTGCGATAACGGTCAACCATGGCGTTGACCTGTTCGCTCTGATCAGGATGGACCAGAAATACAACTTCGTAATGCCGCAACGTGTTCTCCTCACGGTTGGAAGCTTCCCGAACTAGCGGTGAAGCAAGGAGATGAATGGAATGGTTAGCCCCTGAGTTTAAGCCGCGAGAGAACGCGCTGTAAACCTAAAATTTAGCCTCCGTCGCGCTGGCGGCGCGCCTCAAACAGACACACCGCCGCCGCCGTGGACAGATTGAGGCTGGAGACACTGCCATGCAGGGGAATGTGGACGAGCAAATCACAGCATTCGCGGGTCACTCGGCGTAGCCCTTCACCCTCCGCACCCAACACCATCACCAATGGAATGTTTAAATCTGTGCGGTAGAGGGAACTTGGCGTCTCGTGCGTGGCGCCAATCACCCACAGGCCGTCTTCCTTTAGCTGCTCGAGTGCCCGCACTAAATTGCCCACTTGCACCAGCGGCATGGTGTCCGCAGCACCGCTCGCCACTTTAGCCACCACCGCCGTGAGCCCCACGCTGCGGTCACGCGGGATAATGACCGCATCCGCACCGGCACCGTCAGCCACCCGCAGGCAGGCACCCAAATTATGCGGGTCTTGGGGATGGTCGATAGCCAGCACCAAAGCCGGCCGGCCGTGTTCGCGCAGGGCGACCCGGAGTTGATCGAGATCGAGGGTGGCCGGTGCTCGCCGCCGCAAGACCACGCCCTGATGCACGCCCCCGCCGCTCAAGCGCTCGAGCGTTGTGAGCGGCACCCGTTGGGGCGTTAAGCCTAAGGCCTCGGCTTGGGCGGCCAACGCCACGAGTTCGCTCGAGGTGGCGTCCTTCCGCAGCCAGATTTCCAGTACATCATGGCCAGCACGCTCGAGCGTGGTGGCGCTAGCATGCAGACCGAACACCAGCAAAATGCTGTCTTGGCGTGCCATACCGACCTCAGCGCCGCCGCGGCCGACGGCCAACCGGGGCGTCGTCGGCCAGCGAAAAATCGATCTGGCGGTCGTCAAGACTCACCCGCATAACCGTCACCCGCACCGGCTGACCAATCCGGAACTCGCGTTTGGTGCGACGCCCGCTCAGCCGATGGCCCACAGGGTCAAACTGGTAATAGTCGTCCGGGAGTGCCGTGACATGCACTAATCCTTCGACAAAAATATCGCTCAATTGCACAAACATACCGAAGGAAGTCACCGCGCTGATAATGCCCGGGAAAGTCTTGCCGACTTTGTCCAGCATGAACTCGCATTTGAGCCAAGCCACCGCTTCGCGCGTGGCTTCATCGGCGCGCCGTTCGGTCATGGAGGTGTGTTCGGCCAGCATCGCGATCGCCTCAGCGCTGGCTTTGGGACGGCGATCATGCGCCAGCCGCAGCTTGATGGCGCGGTGAACCAGCAAATCTGGATAGCGCCGGATAGGCGAGGTGAAGTGCACATAGGCCTCTAGCGCCAGGCCGAAATGCCCGGCGTTCTCGCCCCGATAGACCGCGAGTTTCAGGCTGCGCAGCAGCACGGTTTCAATCAGATTGCGGTCCGGGCGCAGCTTCGCCTGGGTCAGCACCGCGGCAAAATGCTTGGCCTCGGGATGCTCGCCGCCTGGTAGGGTAACGCCCACCTCGGCCAGAAATTTGCGCAGCGACACCAGCTTCTCGCCATCTGGCACCGCGTGCACCCGATACAGCGCCGGCAGTTTGTGCTTGGTGAGGTATTCGGCCGCCGCCACGTTAGCGGCGATCATGCATTCCTCAATGAGACGATGGGCGTCGTTACGTTCCCGCGTTTCGATGCGTTCGATCTTGCGCGCCGCATTGAAAATGAACTTCGCTTCCATTTGATCGATGTCCAAGGCGCCCCGTTCTTCGCGCCGCACCCGCAGCTGTAAATACAACTCGTGCAGCAGCAGCACCTGGTTCTTGATCGAAGTTTCTTTGCCGCGCACATCCCCCAGCCATTGGGCGACGTCTTCATAAATCAAGCGGGCGTGCGAGCGAATGACTGCGTTATAGAACTTGGCCTTCTGCGGCACGCCTTGGGCGTTGAGGCTGAGTTCGCACACCAGCGCCAAACGATCAACATCGGGCTTGAGCGAACAAATGCCGTTGGAGAGTTCCTCGGGCAACATGGGGATAACGCGATCGGGAAAATAAACCGAGGTGCCGCGCTCGCGGGCGGCGGCATCCAACGGGCTATCCTGGGTGACATAGTGGGCGACGTCGGCGATGGCGACCAGCAATCGGTAGCCATCGCGGGTGGCCCGACAAAACACCGCGTCGTCGAAATCACGCGCATCCGCGCCATCGATGGTGACGAACGGCAGGTTGCGCAAATCGACGCGACCCACGCTGAGGGCCTCGGACTCACTGACCGTCTGCGGCACTTGCGCGACGTCCGCGGCCAAGCCCTCCGGCCATTCGCAAGGGAGTCCATGCGCGCGGATGGCGATGTCGACTTCCATCCCCGGTGCCAAGTGATCGCCCAACACCGAGGCCACGCGCGCCAAGGGCTGGCAATGGGCATCGGGCTGTTGCGTGATCTCAGCGATCACGATTTGGCCATGGCTGGCATCGCCCTCAGCCCCCGCGGGCACCAGTAAATCTTGATTGATACTGCGATTGTCCGGCACCACGTAGCCCACCCCGCCATCGCGGAAATAGCGCCCCACAACCTCGGAGTTGGCGCGCTCCAGCACCTCAGCAATGGCGCCATAGGGCCGATCGCGGTTATCGATGCCGGCGATGCGGACCAGTACACGGTCCCCGTGGAGCACCCGCCGAGCTTCTCGATTGTCGAGATAGACGTCTTGCTCGCCAATATCCGGACGCACAAAAGCGAAGCCGTCGGGATGTCCGATCACCCGCCCAGCGATGAGTTCCATGCGGCGCGCCACGCCGAAACGGCGGGCGCGAGTCTCTAGTAATTCGCCATCGCGCACCATCGCACGCACGCGCCGGTTAAGTCCCTCCAGCGCTGCGTCACCGGTGACTTCCATGAGCTCGGCCAAGCTGGGCATGGACAATGGCCCGTCGGCGTCGGCGAGCGCTTTGGCGATTGCGACCCGGGTGGGGATGGTCACGGCGTATTCGCGTGGCTCGCGGGAAGGATGTTCATTTTGTTGGCTCATTGACTCACTCGTTGACGGCCTGTAGATTTCGCCTCGCTTTGCCGAGATGGCGGAATTGGTAGACGCGCTGGTTTCAGGTATCAGTGAAGAAATTCGTGGAGGTTCGAGTCCTCTTCTCGGCACCAAATCTGCGGAGCGCAAAAATAAAGCGCTCCGCAGCTAAGTTCAAAGCAAAAATCCACGAGGGCGTTACGCCCGTCTCCTTGACTAGATATACCACGCCCTAGACGGCTAACGCCAAACACCTGCGTGTGTTTGATGCGGCGAGGCAAATATCTAAATTTTCTGGCCCGCAGCGGGCGAGCCTGGGGTTTTCGTCCATTTCTTTGCGGCGGTTACTGCCAACGCCTTGGGTTGTCCACCGAGCCGCGACCTCGTGGCTGATGGCCGATCGACCGGCATCGCCACGCCAACCCGGCCGACCAAACCGCCGGTGTCGTCAGCAATAATCTCGCTATCAGCGTGCTAGTCTTGGCCCTGTTGCACCCACCGCAAGCGGCTGCGGTCACGGGCTTTTTAACGCACACCTCAGGAACGCTTTGTGGACTACTCACTTTTTTTAAAGGCTGTCGGGCTGGGAATTATTGAAGGACTGACCGAGTTTCTGCCGGTCTCCAGCACCGGTCACTTGATCCTCGCCGGCCAATATCTAGAGTTTACCCGGGCCGACGCTAAAACCTTTGAGGTCGTCATCCAGTTGGGTGCCATCCTCGCCGTGTGCTGGCATTTTCGAGTCCGGCTGCTGGGAGTGGCCACCACGCTCGGTCACGCGAGCTCGGCTCGGCGCTTCGTGGGGAACCTGTTACTGGCGTTCTTACCCGTCGCCGTGTTGGGGACGGCCCTGCATGGTTTTATCAAGCAAGTGTTGTATGCGCCGCAGGTCGTCGCCTGGGCCCTGATTGTCGGCGGCTTCCTCATTTTGCTCATTGAACGCCGGGCAGCACCCACCCAAGACTACGCAGTGGAAGATCTCAGCCCCTTGCTCGCGTTCAAGATTGGCTGCGCGCAGGCCTTGGCGTTAGTGCCCGGCGTCTCACGCTCGGGGGCCACGATCATGGGCGCGCTGTGGTTGGGTGTCAGCCGGCAGAGTGCCACCGAATTCTCGTTCTTTCTGGCCATTCCGGTGATGTTCGCCGCCACCGCCTTCGATATTCTAAAAAGCTGGCAGACCCTTAGCCCAGATTCATTTCCGTTATTTGCCGTAGGCCTCGTCGCGGCGTTTCTGAGCGCCCTGGTGGCGATTCGTTTCTTGCTGCACTTTGTGGCGAATCATAGCTTTGTGGCTTTTGCGTGGTACCGCATCGCGCTGGGTCTGCTGACGCTGTGGTGGCTCGGGACCTAAGTCCACAGGACTGCTTAGATCGCATTCGCAGAAGGTTATGCCCACAGGTTAATTCAACGCTGGGCGTTCTCTGCCTAAACTCTGGGCTGCATCCTCGCCGCTCGGAGTTCGTCCATTGTCTACCGTATCGCTACTCGACACGCCCAGCCTGCCCTTGTCGAATGACCAACTCACCCATTTGGAGGCGGCCACGTCCGGGCTTTCGCCCACGGCGCTGCTGTGGGCAAGCGGTTATCTAGCCGGCCTTGCTCGGCAACCGATTGCGCTCGACACCCGCGTGTCACCGGCCCAGCCACCGCAAAGCGTCCTCACCGTGCTCTATGGTTCACAGACCGGCAACGGCCGGCGTCTAGCCGAGCAACTGGTCGCCACGAGCCGTGCGGCTGGGGTGGCCGCCCGCCTGATCAGTTTGGCGGATTTCAACGTGCGCACG
>CAIPNE010000786.1 GCA_903866355.1 uncultured Gammaproteobacteria bacterium | reverse complement strand
TGGCCTGCGCCATGATGCAGCAGACGGTTGTTGAGCAATCGGGCGGACGCTTTTTGCTAGGGTTGGGCGTGTCGCACACGTTATTCGTGAATCTTCGCGGACACGCTTACGGCAAGCCAGTGGCCACCATGCGCAGCTATCTCGAGGCGATCAAAGCCAGCCACAAATCGATTTCCGTGACCCAAAATCTGCTGGTGGAAGGCCTCTCAGAACAACCAGTAACCACCACCGCAGACGGCACCCTTGTGACGAGCGCCGGCGAAATGCCCATCGTGTTGGCGGCACTGGGTCCTAACATGACGGCACTGGCAGGCACCGACACCCAAGGTTCGCATCCCGCTAATTCAACGCCAGAACATACCGCCAAAGCGCGCGAAATCATGGGTCCCGGCCCTTGGCTGTGCCCCATGCAGCGCGTGTGTTTTACCCCCGATGCGTCACGGGCGCGGCTGGCCGGCCGCCAAATGATGAAGCTTTATTTGGGGCTGCCTAACTATTTAAACCTGTGGCGCGACTCTGGCTTCACCGATGCCGATTTTGAACACGGCGGCAGCGATCGCTTAATCGATGCCATGGTGGTTTGGGGTAATGAGAAAACCATTAACACGCGGATTCAAGCGCACTTAGACGCCGGTGCTACCCATGTGGCGATTGTGCCCGTGAACCCAGACGACCAATCCGTGCCGTGCTGGCGCGCCATCGATGCCCTCAACGGCTAAACCTAGCCCGCCCCAGCAGCCTCGGCGTAGCGCAATGCCGTCGGCTGCTGGGATTGTTAACGGGGTGGGCTACGGGCCGTGCCAGGCGCTTGCGCAGCCTAAGCCTCGCCGGGCGGCCAGCCACTTGCGCACGGTGCCTAGTCGCAGGTTTTGTCTTGCACCACGGTGGGTGTATTCCGATGTCCGTCACTGATTGGCTGTTAACAGACCCGGCCTTGCGGACCTTTTGCGAACTCGACCAGCAATATGGAAAACCCAAGGGCACCGCCTTCCGCGCGTTCAAGGTGCTGGGGGAGCGGTTATTGGAAGGTCAGCATTTTCATTGCTGCGATGCACGGTTGGAGCCGGAGCGGTTTGCCGCGATTAGCGCCAGCGAGCGCTTATATCGCGGCACGCTCAACGCGGTGTTCGTTAACACGGAGGGCTGCGCGCTAATTGGCGGGATATTGCAGGGTGATAAACCCGGCTGAAGACTGGGCTGGCAAATCAACCGCCCTCCCCTGTCTTGTCCGCGAAGGGCGCCAAGTCAGGCGAGTAGCGCGTGGGGCCACCGGGGCTACGGGCCAAGCCCACACTTGGAGAGCAGCAACTCGCACGCCAACAGCGGCTGAGCGGTTGCGCCGCAGACGCCGCTCAGCCTCTGGTTAAGAACCCCGGCAACAAACCCGCGACGTTAGATTTTGCCGCAGCCAGCGGCTAGATCTCCCGAAGCGCGCGGGTTTTTTGGCAGATCGCTACAGACCATTCACCACGATGTAGGTGGTTGAAGAGCCCGAAAACTGCGGCTGGTAGTACGTAGAACCACACTGCTGGTAAGCAAAACCGTTGCGATAAATGGTGGTGCAGCCCGCCGGCAACGAGTTCACTATCGAACCCACCACCACCGCGGTGGCAACGATCGCCGCGGCCGTGTAGGCCGGGTGGGCGTAGTAGCAACAGCCACCCCCGCCGTAGCCGTAGTGATTCACGTTGACGTTGGTATTGACGTTCACATTGCGGTTCACGTTGACGTTGGTATTCACGTTCACATTGCGGTTCACGTTGACGTTGTTGTTCACATTAACGTTGCGGTTCACGTTGGTATTGGTATTAACGTTGCGATTAACACTGCCCGACGCCGAGCCACCGCCACTGCGGGCGGCCCAAGACACGGTGGGCGTGGCGCAGAGGACCGCAAGGGTCAGCGCGATCTGGAACTGCTTTAGCATGGAATTTTTCATGTGGTGTGTTTCCTACTTTGCGGGGCTGTTTGGCAGGGCTTCCGCGATGGCGATTTTCTTCGCATCG
>CAIPNE010000785.1 GCA_903866355.1 uncultured Gammaproteobacteria bacterium | reverse complement strand
TAAGATCGCCCGTCGTAGGTTCAAGCGTGAAGTCCGAGAGCTCTTCTTGGAGCAGCGTGCTCACGCGGCCAAAAACCCCCGCCAGTTCGCTGTTCGCGAGCGCACCGGTGCGTAAGTTGGCACCCGGCGCCAGACCGGTCTGCGCGGCGTTCAGGGTCAGCAACACCTCCCCGCGGAGGGACACCAGCGCAATTTGTGGGTAGTCATACAAACCCGAAATGAAGGCCAGAGGGCCGCGGCTACGCGCGACCGCCTCGTGATAAGCATCCGAAGCGACACCCGCCTGAGCGCTAATTTCTGCGAGTTCGCGCACAGCCGCCACCGTACCTGTCGCGTGACCTAGCGCGCTCACATTGCGCAGCGCCTCGTTGGCGTAGTTTTCGAGGGCACCGGACTTGCGCAATCCCACTTCCATCAACTGGGCTCGATAGGTTTGTTCGAGCGCGCGGCTGGAAGCATCATAAAGCAGCCACACCAACCCCCCTGAAGACAGCAACGCAACACTGATAAACCACACCATCAGCCGTCCGCTGATCGACCGGCCGGGGTTGATACGGCCGAATATGGCCCGCAAACGGTTGGCGAGATTGCTCACCTCAATGCTCTACCGGGTTGGACCAGGTGTTACCCCAGCGCTGATAAAGCTCGGCGAGGAAGGCATCCCACTGCGCCCGCGTACGCGAATTGGGATAGGGCACCGGACGGATGGGACGCGCCACGCTCCACACCACATCGAGCTGGCCGCGAGGGTTAATTTGGCCGATAGAAACCGGCCGCCACGTGTGCTGGGTCTGGCGATCGATCGAGACAATACCTTCTGGCGCATCGAAACTTTGCGCCAACATGGCATCGCGGATCGCCAGCGTGTCCGTGTTGCCCGCAGCCCGCACCGCCTGTGCCCACAAATGGACCGCAAAATAACCCGCCGCGACCGGATCGCTGGTCGCTCGATCGGCACCGTAACGCGCATGAAAGCGCCGCAAAAATTCTTTGTTCGCTGGCGTGTCGATACTCTGAAAATAGTTATAGGCCACGAAATGTCCGGCGAGGTCGGCGATTGGATAGGATTGGATCTCGCCCTCACCAACGCTGAAGGAGACCACCGGGGATGTTTTAGCGTCTATCCCTGCGGCGCGCAGCGCCCGGTAGAAAGGGCCGTTGCTGTCGCCTGCGATAGAGCTAAAGATAACGTCCGGCCGGGCGGCTTTAATCGCCGCAACTGCCGCATCCACTTTGGCGCTACCGAAAAAAATGTATTCTTCGCCCACCAGTTGGCCACCCAGCGGCGCGAGGCTGTCTTTAATTATGGCATTGACGGCGTGGGGCCAGACGTAGTCCGAGCCGACCAAGAAAACCCGTGGGCCGCGGTTATCCAGGGCCCACTTTAGAGCCGGCAAAACCTGTTGGTTAGGAGCAGCACCGACATAGATAATGTTGGGTGACTGCTCTAAACCTTCATAGGGCGTGGGGTAGATGAGCAGGTGTGCGTGGCGCTCGAAAATTGGTTTGACCGTCTTGCGGCTCGCGGAGGTCCAGCAACCC
>CAIPNE010000784.1 GCA_903866355.1 uncultured Gammaproteobacteria bacterium | reverse complement strand
GTCGACTATATCGAGGCCACTTTGCGCAACAAAGGCCAGGCGAAGCTCGACGCCAAAGGCAATATTTATACCCTAGAAGGCAAGCCCTGGATTGGCGGCAATCCGTTTCCAGAACCACAGTCCGCGTTGGAAGTCTTTGTGCCCATAACCCTGTCGTGGGGCCGCCACGATGTGTCGTTTTATATGGTGAAAGACTATGAAATTAACGCCGACGGCGAGCAAGGCTACTACTACGAAGTGGGCTGGTGCGAAATGGCGTCGGTGGGCCGGGTCACCCTAGATCCCAAACCTTATTTGCCGGGTTCCGAAAAAAAACTGCGCTATCAGTCGGTTTTTTTTACCTACCCCAACGACGCTAAAGGCACTTCCTTTCTCAACATCTGGGATTACGATCAGGCCGTATTCCCCGAGTTGATGGGCTATTTGCCGGCCTTCAAACGCGTGCGACGCTTTCCCGCCAGCCAGCGTTTTGAGCCGCTCATTCCCGGCACCACCCTGTATCTTTCCGATGCTTGGGCGGCCGGCGATCCCTATCTCACCTGGGGCAATTTTAAAATTGTGGGCCGTGGCCCGTTCCTCGCCGGGCTAACGCAGAACTGGAACAGCGGGCATCCCAACTGGGAGGGCAAAGTGCATGGCGGGCCCAAAAACATCACGTTTTGGGATACCAACGTTGAGCTTATTCCCGAGGTCATCGTCGTCGAGGCCGAGCCCACCTCTTATCCGCAGGCGCCGGTGGGCAAAAAACGCGTGTGGTTCGATGCCCGCACCTTGTTGCCGGTGAATATGGTCACCTACGACCGGCGCGGAGAACCTTTCAAGTCCTTCGATGGCTGTTATTCGCTGTATGAGAATGGCGACCAAAAAGTGATGGACGGTAAATATCCCTACTGGTCGTGGGTCAACGTGCATGCCCACGATGTGCAGAGCAATCGCATGACCCGCCTCGAACAGACCCGCACTATTCGTGGGGGTTATGAGATGAAGGTTAACGATCAAAGCCTGTACGACAAATACCTTACCGAGTCCGCGATCACGCGCCTAGGCACTTAGCCAACCGTCCGCACCAGCAATGGGCGGGGCGCCAGGACCGCCGGCGAGCGTTGCGCCGGATCCTGCGCGGACGCTCGCCGCGCCGGGCGGGGGCTACGCCATCTGTAGCACCACGCGACAGATGAGGGGACGCTGCGCCGGGTGCGGGGTGCTCTCCTTAAGCGCCGCGCGGTTTTGAGCTACCCGTGAGGGGGCGGCCCGCGCGTGTTTTAGGGGGCGTAACCGCCCTTAACCTTAATGTCCCAGAATGGTGACCGCGACCACCGCTTCTTCTATCCCAACAATGCCGCCGCCGTTCTGGGCCAAGGCGATGCGCGCGCCGCCCACCTGACGGGCACCGGCTTCACCGCGCAACTGGGTGACCAGTTCAAACACCTGTCCGAGACCCGTGGCGCCAATGGGGTGTCCTTTGCACTCCAGCCCGCCCGACGGATTGACCGGCAGTCGTCCGCCGATCGATAGCTCACCCCGCTCTGCGCGCGGCCCGGCCTCGCCTAAGGGCGTCAAACCCAGCGCTTCTACTTCGATGATTTCGCCCATCGCGGTGGCGTCATGCACTTCGGCCAGCGAGACCTCGCCGGGGCCAATGCCCGCCTGTGCCCACGCCCGCTGGGCGGCGTGTGCGGTCACGTGGTTTGCGTAGTCCTCGGGGGCGCGTTCGCTACCGGTTTGCAGGACGCTGGCCAGCACGCGCATGGCGCGGCTTTGACTGCCTTTTAACCGGGCTAAGCCGGCCGCATTACACACGATCGCTGCCGCCGCACCATCGCTCACCGGTGAGCACATGGGGAGCGTCAAGGGGTAGGTGATCGGCGGCGCGTTCATGACTTCGTCGATGGAAAAAGGTTTGCGGTATTGCGCCAGTGGGTTATGCACCGAATGCCCGTGATTTTTGGCCGCGATGGCCGCGATCTGGCGCTGGGTGGTGCCAAAGGTTTTCATGTGTAAGCGGCAAAATCCGGCATAAACGTCCATAAAAACGCTATAGGGCCGTTCCGAGGTAGTGCCGGGCGGTACGGGCACGCCGTCTCCCATCCGAATGAGCGCATCGCGACTCAGTGCCACGTTATGGACATCCCAAGCGCCGTCGAAGGCACTGAACATCAGGGTGCGGTCGGACGAGTACATTTTTTCTGCACCAATCGCGAGCACGATGTCGGCGGCGCCCGCCTGCACGTAGTTGGCAGCGAGGTGAAACGCGGTGCTGCCGGTGGCGCAGGCATTTTCGACGTTAATCACCGGCACGCGTGAAATGCCCGCTTCGCGCAACGCAATCTC
>CAIPNE010000783.1 GCA_903866355.1 uncultured Gammaproteobacteria bacterium | reverse complement strand
TCGCGGAAATAGCGCTCCACGTGGTACTCCTTTGCGTAACCCATGCCGCCGTGGGTCATTACGGCGGTTTCGCAGGCATGAAACCCAGCCTCGGCGGCGAGGTATTTCGCGGCATTGGCGAAGGAGCCACATTCCTGGCCGGCGTCATACAGAGAAGCGGCTTTGAAGGTCAGTAGATCGGCGGCCTCCAGTTCTGCCCAGCATTTTGCTAGCGGATGTTGAATCCCTTGGTTTTGTCCTATGGGGCGACCGAACACAACGCGGTCACGGGCATAGGTAGTCGCTCGCGCCAGCGCGCAACGGCCCAAGCCCACGGCTTCGGCGGCCAGCAGAATACGCTCGGGATTTAAGCCATGGAGGATGTAGTGGAAACCTTTGCCTTCTTCACCGATGAGGTTTTCCATCGGCACCGGCATGCCGTCGTAAAACACGGTATTGGAGTCCACCGCCTTGCGACCCATTTTGGGGATCTCGCGGATTTCAGCGTATTGGCGGTCGAGATCGGTATAAAAAAGACTGAGGCCGTCTGTTTTACGCTTCACTTGGTCTTTGGGCGTCGTGCGCACGAGCAGCAGCACTTTGTTTGCCCGCTGGGCCATGGAGGTCCAGTGCTTTTGGCCAAAAATTCGGTACCCATCGCCGACGCGCTCGGCGCGGGTTTCAATGCTGGTGGTATCCAGTCCGGCATTAGGCTCGGTTACCCCAAAGCAGGATTTGTCTTCGCCACGAATCAACGGCGGCAGCATGCGTTGTTTTTGCGCTTCGGTGCCAAAAACCACGACCGGATTCAGGCCAAAGACGTTCAGGTGCACCGCTGAGGCGCCGCTCATTCCGGCGCCTGATTCGGCGATAGCCTGCATCATGATGGCGCTCTCCACGATGCCCAGCCCCGACCCGCCGTAGGCCTCTGGCATCGCGATGCCTAACCAGCCACCTGCCACGACGTCGGCGACGAACTCGTCAGGAAAACGCCCCTCGTTGTCGCAGTTAAGCCAATAGTCGGCGTCGAAATTGGCGGAGAGTTTGGTGATCGCTGCGCGGATGGCGAGCTGGTCTTGGGTGAGCTGAAAGTCCATCGTGGTCCCCGTTAGTTCAGTGCTGAAAGAAGCCGCATAGTACTAATTGAAGCTACGCGCCGCTTCGTAATACTGTCAAGGCCGACCGTCGACTCGCACCCGGCGGATAAACCGGCGAAGATTAATCTTTCTGCCAAACTGAGGAGCCGTTCGCATGGAACCGGATTACACCGCTGGCTGTGCTTTTACGATGGGTCAATATGTGCCGGTGAAGGATGCCCATATCTCTATTCTAGATATGGGTTTTTCGCGGTCGGACTGCACCTACGATGTGGTGGCGGTATGGGACGGCGGATTTTTTCGACTCGATGACCACCTCGCGCGCTTTGCTCGCAGCTGCGAATGTCTGCAGTTGCACACGGACCACACGCTGGGCGATATCGCCACCATCCTCACCGAATGTGTGCGGCGCAGCGGCCTACGCGAGGCTTACGTCGAAATGATCATGACCCGCGG
>CAIPNE010000782.1 GCA_903866355.1 uncultured Gammaproteobacteria bacterium | reverse complement strand
TTTTTTCGATTTTTTCTTTCAAGGTCTGGGCGGTGAACGGCTTAACGATATAGCCGTTCACGCCTGCTTCGGCAGCCAGCACTATCTGATCCCGCCGGGCTTCCGCCGTCACCAACAGCACTGGCAACTTGACGAGGTTGGCGTCGGCCCGCACAGCACGCAACAAATCAATGCCCTGCATACCCGGCATGTTCCAATCGGTGATCAGAAAGTCAAAATTTCCTGTCCGCAGCATCGGTAGAGCGGTGTTGCCATCATCTGCCTCATGGGTGTTGTTAAACCCAAGATCCCGCAAAAGATTTTTGATGATTCGTCGCATAGTGGAAAAATCGTCGACGATCAATATTTTCATGTTGTTATTCAACACACACTCCTCTTAGACACCCGTGGTCATCGTTACTGTTCCTTTTAGTCTTGCCAGTCGGCCATTCTTGCTTTCAAACGCACCAGCGCTTGAGAATGAATCTGGCAGACCCGTGATTCGCTGACGCCCATTACCTCACCGGTTTCCCGTAGGTTGAGTTCTTCCTTGTAGTAAAGGGACATCACCAGCCGCTCCCGTTCCGGCAGGGACGCTATTGCGCGCGCCAACGCGTCCTTAAATTTTTCCTTCTCGACATTTTCAGAAGGTCCCAAGATGCGCTCGTAGAGCCCATCCGAGAAAATTTCATCCTTGCCGGGCAAATCTTCAAAACTGAAAACTTTGTGGCTGGTCGCATCCTGCAACGTCTGGTAATAATCGTTGAGTTCCATGCCCAGCCGGGCCGCCACTTCGCCATCGCGAGCGTCGCGCCCAGACTCGGCCTCGATCTCAGCCACCGCCCGGCTGATTTCCCGCACCTTCCGGTGCAGCGAGCGCGGAGCCCAATCGCCTTTGCGGATTTCATCGAGCATAGCCCCACGGATCCGAATGCCCGCATAGGTCTCGAAACTGGCTCCCTGCGAGGCATCGTAGTTACGCGAGGCCTCCAACAAGCCGATCATGCCTGACTGTATCAGATCATCGATCTGGACAGACGGTGGCAATCGACTCATCAGGTGATAGGCGATGCGTTTCACTAATGGTGCCTGTTTGCGCACCAATTCGTCTTGGAGTTGTTCGTCCAATCCAGTCGCGGCCGCCTGCTTATACTTGGCAACTTTGTTCATACGAGGGCATGCCTCCCCATCATTTCGGCTTGAATAATTCGTTCTAGAAAAAATTCGAATTGGCCATTCGCCGTGGGTGACGTAGGCCACTTCTCGACGCTCGCCGCCAATTTAGTAAATGCCTGACTGGCTGGACTGACCGGATAGGTCGCCACCACCGAGGCCCGCCGACGCACCGCTTGGGTCACACAACGGTCGAATGGAATGGCCCCGGCATAATCCAGCGCTACCTCTAAAAAGCGTTCCGTGGCGTTGAGCAAGCGGCGAAAAATCTCCCGCGCCTCGGCCTCGGCATACACCATGTTGACCAACACGCGAAAGCGCGTGCGGCGGGTGCGTTGATTCAAAACTTTAATGGTCGCGTAGGCATCGGTAATGGACGCTGGGTTGTTACACACCACCACCAGCACCTCTTGCGAGGCCTCGCAGAACTGGAGCGCGTTGGCAGAAATGCCCGCCGCGGTATCGACGATCATGACATCCATATCGCCTTCTAATTCGCTGAAGGCGCGCATCAAACCCACCCGCTCAGCTTCACCCAAATCAGCCATCCGCTGGATGCCAGAGGCAGCCGGAACGATGCGCACACCGGCCGGCCCTTGCATCAGGATGTCATTGAGCGAGCAGTCGCCGTTGATCACGTCCGAGAGGGTGCGCTTGGGCGACATCCCGAGCAGCACATCAATGTTGGCGAGCCCCAGATCGGCATCGAGCAGCGTTACCCGTGAACCAGCTTGCGCCAGGGCGATCGCCAAATTGATGGATACCGTGGACTTGCCCACACCACCCTTGCCACTGGTCACGGCGATGACGCGAGTGGGGCGCGGTGGTCGAGCGTTATGGAACGTTCCCATCAGTGGGGTTACCTCGCTATTCATCGGGTGAACGCCTGTTCGATCAGTGCTGCTTCTGCCGGCACCGGACGGGCATTGCCCATGCTGATCAGTTGTTGCAACAGCGCCTCCGGAGTGGCGATATTGAGGTCGTCGGGGACTAACTGCCCCGCCGTGGTGTAGGCCACCGGCAGTTGCGCGGCGATGACCGCCGACAGCACCGGCCCGAGGGTGGCGGCTTCGTCGAGTTTGGTGATGCAGCAGCCTTCCAAAGGTAGGCCGTCGACCGCATCTACCACGCGTTCCAGTGCCATAAAATCGGTGCTGGCGCACAAGGTGAGGTAGGTATGAACCATGCTGGGCAGCCCAGCCAACGTGCTGAGAGTACGTCGAAAAGCGGGATCAGCCGGCGCAAATCCGGGCAGGTCGATGATCACTAATTCGCGGTCCCGAAATTCGCTCAAGGTTTCGGGTAGTTCATCGACGCTGCGGAGCGAACGTACCGTAATGCCGACCAAGCGCCCAAAAGTTCGCAACTGCTGATGGGCGCCCAAACGCTGGTCATCGGTGGAGATTAACGCCACCTTCTGGCTGCCATGCGTCAGGCTATAACGCCCAGCGAGCTTGCTCGCCAAGGTGGTCTTGCCCACCCCGGTGGGGCCACACAACGCAATATGCCCGCCATGTTGCAACACCGGATCGTGGAGGCAGCTTATTCTGGCCTGCAGGGCGGCAAACATTTGCCGGCTAGCGGCAGTAAATTCTCGGTGGTCTTCTACCCCGCCGACCAAACTACGGCCCAGCTTGGGCGCAATGCCCAGTTGGGTCAGCACCCGTAACAGGCGGGCTTGGCCGGGGCTACGGTGGCCGAACTCATGCCAGGCAAAGCCCGACAATTGCTGTTCCAGCAACGATTTAATAGCGCCAAGTTCGCGTTGCATCTGGACCACGGTTTCTTGACTGGTCCACAGCGGCTCTGGGGCGGCCGGTGCGGGCTGCGGCGTGAGACTGACAGTGTCCGGCAGCACCTCCGGCGCACGCTCGCGGTTCCCACGTGGGGTGAATTTTTCCAGCAGCTCTGCGTCGGGCTCACCGATAGCGGTGAGCAGTTCCACACCACCATCGACCTTCCGGTTCGACAGGATGATGACGTCAGGCCCTTGCTCCTGACGCACCTGCTCAAGCGCATTGCGCATATTGGCGGCGAAATACCGTCTCACCTTCATGCGTCGTCCCCCCTCAGCCAGTTAATCGGTTATTTGCGTTTAGCGCCGCGGCCCCGAGCCGTCGCCCACCGTCGCCACAATCCGGAGCTGTTTGTCGTCTGGCACCTCGTTGAAGCTGATGACATGCATCCCCTTCACGCTTTGCCGCACGAACCGCGCCAGAAACTCGCGCAGGTTGCCCGGTACCAGTAACACCGAGGGTTGGCTTGCCAGTTCCTGTTTCTCGTGTGCCTCGCGCAGCGACTGCGCAAAGCGGTTAGCGAGATTCGGTTCTATGGCAATGCCTGCCTCGGCACCACTTTCAACTGAGCGTTGCAATATCTGTTCCAACGAGTAATCAAGCGTGATTACTGGAAGTTCATTCTCTAACCCATTAATTTGCTGAATGATTATTCTGCCCATCGCCTCGCGCACTGCCGCCGTCAAGATGACGGGGTCTTGACTCTTGCCGCCACGCTCCGCCAAAACCTCCAAAATTGTTCGAATGTCGCGCGCCGGCACGTGCTCACGCAGTAGGTTTTGCATCACGCGCACCAGCAACCCTAACGGCACAACTTTGGGCACGGCGTCTTCCACCAGCTTCGGGCTGGTCTTGGCAAGGCCGTCCAGCAGCTTCTGTACCTCATCGTGGCCAATGAGCTCGTGGGCATGGTCTTGAATGATCTGGCTCATATGGGTGGCCACGACCGTGCTGGCATCGACCACCGTATAGCCGAAGGATTGCGCCTGCTCGCGTTGCTCCTCGCCGATCCACACGGCTTCAAGATTAAAAACCGGGTCTTTGATGACCACGCCACGCAGCTGGCCATAGACCTGCCCAGGATTAATGGCGAGTTCTTTCCCGGGCTGAATAGAAGCGTTGCCGATCGTCGCGCCGTGGACCGTGATGCGGTAACTGGTGGGATCGAGTTCTAGGTTGTCGCGGATATGCACCGCCGGCACGAGAAAACCCAGCTCCTGCGACAATTTTTTGCGCACGCCGCGTAGCCGGCCCAGCAATTGACCGTTCTGGGTGCGGTCAACCAACGGGATCATGCGATAGCCGACTTCCAGTCCGATGGCATCGATCGGCTGCACGTCGTCCCACGACAGCTCCTTGGTATCCGTCGGCGGTGGGGGCGGCGGGGGCGCCTCGAGTTCTACTAGGGTTTGGCGCTGGCGGCGTTGTGCGATCCGATAAGCCGTATAGCCGGCACCTGCGGCCATCGTCAGAAATGCGACGTTGGGCATGCCCGGGATAAGACCCAAGGTCGTGAAAATACCGGCCGTGACTCCTAGCGCCCGCGGATCCTCAAACAGCTGCGTGGCCACTTGTTGGGTCATATCGGCATCCGCAGACACCCGGGTCACGATCACCGCCGAGGCCACCGCCAGCAATAGGCCGGGGATCTGCGCCACTAAACCGTCACCGATCGTCAGCAGCGTGTAAATCCGCACGGATTCGCCCGTCGACAGGCCATGTTGCAGCACGCCAATAATGAAGCCACCAATAATATTGATGAACACAATCAGGATGCCGGCTATCGCGTCGCCACGTACGAACTTGCTCGCACCGTCCATTGAGCCGTAAAAATCTGCTTCCTGAGTCACTTCCAGGCGGCGTTTCTTGGCATCTTCTTGGGTGAGTACGCCGGCGTTGAGGTCCGCGTCGATCGCCATTTGTTTGCCGGGCATGGCGTCCAACGTAAACCGCGCACTCACTTCAGCGATGCGCCCGGCACCCTTGGTCACCACCACAAAATTGATGATGACCAAAATGGCAAACACCACAAAACCCACGGCGTAGTTACCGCCGATGACAAAATCTCCAAACGCGTGAATGACGTCACCCGCCGCAGTCGGCCCTGTGTGCCCGTGCAACAGCACCACCCGGGTCGACGCAATATTGAGCGCCAAGCGCAACAGCGTGGCGCCCAGCAATACCGACGGGAAGGCGGCAAAATCCAACGGACGACGGGCGTAGATGCTCGCCAAGAGCACGATGATGGACAGCGCAATATTGAACGTGAACAAGACATCCAACAGCAGCGGTGGCAGCGGCAAGATCATCATCGCGAGCAGCGCGAGCAGCATCCCCGGCACGGCGAGGCCGTTGCGCTGCAGGAGGCCTAACACCTGGCGGCTGGAGGTCATAGGGACTAACGTGGCCATAGGGTTGCTCTTTGGATCCGGAGGTAGCGGTCAGGAGCGGGCGCGTTCAATGCGCCAGCTCGGGCGGAATGGGTAGTTCAATCGGCGGCAGCGGCTGGGCACTACCAGGCTGGCGACGGCGCAATTGGAAAACGTAAGCCAGCACCTGCGCGACGGCTAAATACAGCCCGGCTGGAATTTCGTGATTGATCTTGGTGGTGTGATAAATCGCCCGTGCCAGCGGCGGCGCTTCCAGAATGGTAATGCCAGACTCGCGCGCAATTTCCCGAATGCGTAACGCCGTGTGGTCCATGCCTTTCGCCACCAGCTGCGGGGCCGACATCGTGGCCGGATCAAAGCGCAGCGCCACGGCATAGTGTTCCGGATTGGTCACGACCACATCCGCCTTGGGCACTTCTTCCATCATGCGCCGGCGAGCCAATTCCTGTTGGAGGCCACGGATACGCGCCTTTACCTCGGGCGAACCATCGCTCTCGCGAGATTCCTCCCGTACTTCTTGGGGCGTCATGCGCTGGTTACGCGCGTGACTCCACAGCTGAAACGGCACATCGATCAGCGCAATCAGCACGGTGCCGGCAGAAACTATCAAAAACGCCTTGAACGCCAACGCGCCAGTGGCCGCAAACGCAGGCCCGATCGGCATGCTGGCAAGCTGGCTGATAGCCGCCGAGTCGTGCCACATACTGGCCAGCCCCACGCAGAGCAATAGCGAAAATTTGAGGAAGGCCTTGCCGAGCTCCACCAGACTTTTAACGGAAAAAAGCCGCTTAACGCCGGCTAGCGGATCGATACGCTGCCACTTAAATTCCAGCGCCTCGGTCGAAAAATTCCAGCCCCCTAACGCCACTCCGCCAGCTATCGACACCAGCGCGGACACTATCAGGAACGGCGACAGCGAAGTGAGGACTGCCATTAGCGCCTCGCGCATCGCCGCCAGCAGGTCCGCGTCGGTTAGCTGCAGCCCGCGTTCAACGCGAAAATCTGCCCGCATCGCCTGCTGGATACTACCGATGAAGCGATCAGAGGAAGTCCACAAGACCGCCGTGGCGGCCATCAGCAACAAGGTCGTACCGAGCTCGCGGGAACGCGGCACCTCACCGCGTTCGCGGGCTTCGGTAAGGCGTTTAGCACTGCCCTCCTCCGTACGTTCCTGACCGCTTTCTGATTCTTGTGCCACGTTTTATTGCCTGTGCAGCACTTCGTAGGCGGCGGTAAATCCTGCGCCGAAGATGGCTTCCATCTGCTCCGCCAGAATGCCGGACATTATGAGCAGCACCACCACGCCGAACAAAATCATGATGGGGAAACCAATCGAGAAAATATTGAACTGCGGGGCGGAGCGGGCAATTATTCCGAACACCAGATTGACGATCAGCAAGGCCGCGATAGCCGGCAGCATCAGAGAAATCCCCATCCCCAGCAGTTGCCCTATCCAATCGATCACAAATGCCAGCGCCGCGCGGGTGATGCCCTGGGTACCGAGTGGCATCAGGGTGAAACTGTTGACCAGCAGTTCAATCAGCTGCAGGTGGCCGTTAAAAGCAAAAAACATCAACGTGCCAAGAATGACGTAGAGCTGCGACACCACCGGTACTTGCGCACCAGAAGCCGGGTCAACCATCGCGGCAAACCCTAAGCCCATTTGTTGGGCCACAATTTGCCCGGCGAATTCAAACACCAGAAAAATTGATCGCAAGACGAGCCCGAGGGTGCAGCCAATCAGCACTTGCTGTACGGCGATCACCAACCCCGCCGGACTGAGCAGCGGCGCCGTGGGCACCAGCATGCCGCGTAACGGCACTAAGACAATCGTCAACCCTACGGCAAAAACCAGCCGCACCCGCGCGGGCAACCCCCGTGTACCGAGTACTGGCGCGGTCACCACAAAGGCGCTAATGCGCAAAAAAGGCCACAAAAAGGCTGCCAGCCAAGTCATGAATTGGGTGTCGGTGATGGCCAGCATGTGTGGGCTTCAATGCCCCAGCGTGGGAATGAGCGCAAACAACTGCGTGGTGTAGTCGGTGAGCATGCGCAGTAAAAAAGGCCCACCCAGCACCAGCACCACGGCGGTTATCAGCAGCTTCGGGATAAAACTCAGGGTGCTTTCGTTGATCTGGGTTGCCGCCTGCAGCACACCAATCACCACACCCACCACTAGCGCGGGAATCAGCAGCACCGCCATCATCATCAGCGTGACTTCCAGCGCGCCTCTGCCCAAGGTGACCACCAGTTCGGGCGTCATATTGCGAACTCCCAGTCCGGCCTTAGGTGTAGAAACTGGCGGC
>CAIPNE010000781.1 GCA_903866355.1 uncultured Gammaproteobacteria bacterium | reverse complement strand
CGCCAACAATGCCGCGAGGGAAAACGAGCGCCCTTTGGCTTGCAGCAATTGGCCATTGGCGATTTGACCAACCTGGCGTAGGGTGCCGTCGGCCGGGCTGGCGGTGGCCGCTGGGGCGGCGGGTCATGGCCGTACACCGCTGCGCAAAGCGCGGGTGAAGAAGTCGTTAAAGCTGTGGTAATCGGTGGCGTCCGAGCGCTCGGCCTCCGCCAAGTTAACCGCATACCAGCGGCAAAAAGCGCGGATCACCACCGGTGCTAGCTTTGGGGAGCGCAGCCTGGTGAGCCACCTGACCAGGCCCGACAAAACCCGCTGGGGTAATACGCGCTGGGGGAAAACCAACAAGGCGTCGAGGGTCGGTTTCATGGGGCCGCCGGTGGCTCGCGCCGCACGGGGAGCGCGAAGGTCCGTGCTTGCGGGCCGCAGTTGATTTCAATCGACACGAAATCTCCCTCGTGCAAACTTTGCATGGGTTTCATGAGCATGAGATGTAAGCCGCCCGGCGCCAATAGGGCGTCCTCGCCGGGAGGCAGGGACAGCGGCGCTGGCGCGCGCATGCGGGCCTCTCCATCAATCACTTCAGTGGCGTGCAGCATGGTCATGCCGAACTGTGGACTGTGCCACTGGGTGAGCGTGAGCGGGGAGGTGCCAGCGTTATGTAACTGCATGAACGCTGCGGTACCGGGGCTGCCGGGTGGTGGCTCGCGCACCCACGCCGCGTGTACCTCAAGCCCGGGGCAAGCCTGGGTGCTGAGGGGCAGCGCCAATATCAGCAGGAAAACCCGCCCAAAATTCATGGATTTTGCGCACCAAAGGCGCTGATTTGCCGGAACGCCGTGCTAATTTTTTCGGCGTCGTGGGGCAGACTCCAAACCCCCAGTAGCCGCAGCGCGGGATCGATTAAGAAAATGGAAGCGGTGTGGTCAATGGCATAGTTTTCGCCGGCCAGCGGTACCCGAGCGTGGATGACCCCGAGCGGCCGGGTGAGGCCCGCCAGTGCCGCTTCCGGGCCAGTGGCCGCTAGAAACTGCGGGTTGAAGTAGTGCACGTATTTGGCCAGCGCCGCTGGCTGGTCCCGCTCTGGGTCGACCGAAACAAACACCACCTGCCCGTGCGCGCGATAGAGCGGATCATCTGCCAGACGCTGCGTGGTTTGTTTAAGGACGGACAAGGTGTTGGGACAGACATCGGGGCAGTGGGTGAACCCGAAGAACAATAGCGTCCAATGTCCCTTTAACGAGTCTTGGTTTAGTGTCGCGCCCTCGGCCATCGACAGGCTGAAGGCGCCCAAAGTCGGTGGGTCGGGCCAGATTAAATTAGGGATGGCGGGGCGCTGTTGTTCGCGTAACACGGCAAACAATGCGCCAGCACTGAGCGCCACAAAGGCTAACAGGGCAATCCAAGCGTTGGTCTGGACTCGTGGTGAGGAGGTGTTCATCAGGCGATTATAACGGGCTCTGGCGGCACGGGGATCAAGTTGATCGGCGCGTTAGGTTTGGCCTGTTAGACTCTGAGCGATCCCCACCACAAGGATCTCCATGTCCGCTCCTGCCAGCATTGCCACCATGCCCGCCAAAATGGGCAAATACGAGCTACGCCGTGAAATTGGGCGGGGCAGTATGGGTATCGTTTACGAGGCACTTGATCCCTACATCGGTCGTTCTGTGGCGGTTAAGGTGGCCATCGCAGATGCGTTGAAGTCGCCGGAATCCAGTGAACGGTTCCGCAAAATGTTCTTTAACGAGGCGCATACGGCAGGTCTGCTGCGGCATCCCAATATCCTAGATATTTTTGATGCGGGGGTGGACCAAGACAAATGCTACATCGTGATGGAGCTGATTGAATCGGCAGAAACGCTGCGAACCTACTGTCGCCCGGATAATCTGCTGCCCCTGAATCAAGTCGCGGAAATCCTCTTTCTGTGCGCGAAAGCGCTGGACTATGCGCATCGACAAGGCGTTATCCACCGTGACATCAAGCCTTCCAATATTCTGCTGACACGGGCGATGGATGTGAAGATTGCAGATTTCAGCATCTCCCATATCAACCGCACGGATCTCTCTCACACCCTGCCGCTGGGTTTCGTGGGTTCCCCCCGGTACATGTCGCCTGAACACATTCAGGAAGACCTTATCAGCAGTCGCTCGGATTTATTTTCTCTCGGGATTGTTGGCTACGAACTGCTGACCGGTCGACATCCTTTTGGCGCCGAGAGTTTCTCGCGCCTGATGTATCGGGTGATCAATGAAGAACCCACGCCGTTGAGTGAGTATCGACCCGACTTGCCACCCTTGATGGAGCGAATTCTTTTTAAGCTGCTGGAGAAAATGCCGGAACGTCGCTACAGCACGGGCATGGATCTGGCAGTAGATTTGAGCCTCGCCTTCTCGCATCTCCAGCGACCCCAAGAAGATATCTCCGCCCGCGAGCGTTTCGAATCCCTTAAAGCGGTGCCATTTTTTCGTGGGTTTACGGATGGCGAGATCTGGGAAATCATTCGCGCGAGCATTTGGCAGGAAGCGCCGCAAGGCAGTGTCATCGTGCGTGAAGGCCAGATTGAAGACGCGGTGTATTTGATCCGGGTGGGCGAGGCGAGCGTGACCAAGCAGGGTCAGGTATTGCAACGTCTAAAAGCTGGTGACTGCTTCGGTGAGATGGGTTTTTTACACAAAATTCGCCGTAGCGCCACGG
>CAIPNE010000780.1 GCA_903866355.1 uncultured Gammaproteobacteria bacterium | reverse complement strand
GGGTACGGCGCGGCGTGGCGGGCTACATCTCCTTTTTGATTGGTATGCCGTTGGTGGTACTGCTGTTCCTGATGTACTACGGCTTGCCGCAATGGGGCCTGCGTTTGTCGCCGTTTGAGGTCGCCGTGCTGGGGTTTACGTTTAACGTGGCGGCCTATAACGCCGCCTATTTACGCACCGCCTATAACGGGCTGGACCCACAGCAGCTCGAGGCCGCGCGGGCGCAGGGCTTTGGTCATTATCAGGTCGTGCGCCTCATTATTCTGCCCCAAGTGCTGCGCCTATCGGTGCCGGCGCTGACCAATCAGGTCATTCTGAATCTCAAAGACAGCACGCTGGCTTTTCTGATCCAATACACGGAGTTCTTTGGCCGGATGCAAGAGTTGGCCTCGACCAACTTCCAATTTTTCAAAGCCTATCTATTGGCAGCGCTGGTGTATCTGGCGGTGGTGTCGGTGATCGTCGTGGCCGCACGGCAACTGGAACGTCGGTTGTTGTTACCGGGCGGTACTCGCTAGCTGGCGGGGACTAGCCGGCGCATTTATGCCACGACTGATGCGAACGGCGGATGGGGCGCTAGCACGCGCGGTTGTTCCCTTAGCGCTAAGGCGATGCCATCGGGGTCGCAAAAAATCACTACCCGGCGTTCCCCTAACTCACCCCTAGCCCAAATTTCGATCGGGCCTATGGCGGCATGGCCGGCGGCCAGCAGGCGCGCATGGGCGCTGGCGAGGTCGGCCACTTCGAAGGCTGCCCGCACGAGGCCCAAATGGTTGGCAACGGGGTAGGCTTCGCCAACAGGTTTGGTCACCGACCACGGCACCTCGATGGGGTGCGCGCCGCCAGCATCCTCTAGGCTATGCAATCCGGCAGCGCGACGCGTGGCGTGGGGACCGCTAAGATTGCGCCGAGCAGCACGCCGTGCGCGGCCCAGGCCCAGGCGGGTTAAACACCCACGGCCCATTAAATCAACCAAGGGGATACCTTTATGTCACTGCAAAACACCACCGTCGTTGTGCTGGGCGGCAGTTCAGGAATCGGTCTGGCAACGGCGCGCGCAGCGCAGGCACAAGGTGCCAAAGTGATCGTGACCGGGCGCCAAGCCGAGCGCTTAGCGAACGCACGCGCGGTGTTGGGCGCCGGTGCGCAGGCCCAGGTGCTGGATGCCAACGACGAAGCCGGCACGCGCGCGTTTTTCGACGCCTTGCCCGCACTGGATCATCTTTTTATCACCGCCGGTGAATTGGTCCTCGACAGCAAGTTAGCCCCCGCCACCGAGGCGCTGCACCCAGCCATGGACACCCGCTTTTGGGGGGCGGTCTATGCGGCTAAATATGCGGCGCCCAAAGTGCGCGCGGGTGGATCGATCACCTTTATGTCGGGTACCGCCGCGCGGCGCCCGCTGCCCGGCGCGGCGGTGGCCACGGCCTCTTGTGGCGCAGTAGATGCTTTTGCACGCGCGTTAGCGGTGGATCTGGCGCCGATTCGCGTCAATACCATTCAACCCGGCTACACCGACACCCCGCTGTTTGACGGTCTGTTTGGCGCGCAGCGCGACGAAATTCTAGCCGCCGCTGGTGCGCGCTTGCCGGTGGGCCGCATTGGACGGCCCGAAGAAATCGCTGACGCCGTGCTGTTTCTCATGAAGAACGGGTTTGTTACCGGCATTGCGTTGGTGGTGGATGGCGGTGGGTTGTTGGTCTAGCGCCTAGTCGGGGGCGTACTCGTACCTACTAGGTAAGTGCGCGCCCAGCTGGCGGCGGGGATGCGAAAAAAACCAGCTGAAGTCGCGCAGACTAGGCCCATCAACAAAATGCGCGGTACGGGTCTGGCCCGCTGGCGGGGCGGCACGCCCGAGTATCCGCGGGCGGCGGTTAATGGGCTACTCTGCGTGCCGCGTGTACAGTGCAAAATACCCTCCAGCATCACGCCCAAAATGAAACCAAATGAAACCTTAGACCCGCTTGGGGGTCTGGCAGCGTACGCAAGTAATAGTGCCGCGCGCCGCGCGGGTGCTCGATGGATAGCAAAGGTCTGACTCAATGACAACGAATCCTCCAATTGAGGCCACCGCCGGCCTGTCCACCCTGTTGAGCGCGGCGCGGCGCGGCGCGCGGCGGCGGCGCATCGTGTGGCTGGTGTTGCTGGCAGGCGTGATGGGGGCGGCGGGGGTGGTATTGCGCGCGCGGTATTTAGCGCCGCCGCTGCTCACCCAATACGACACCCTCCCCGTGGTGCGGGGCCTGTTGACCGTTAAAGTGACTGCCACGGGTAGCCTACAGCCGGTCACGCAGGTCGACGTGGGGACCGAGGTTTCAGGCACGGTGGAAGCGGTGCTGGTTGATTTTAACGACCGCGTGGACGCGGGCCAGGTGCTGGCACGGCTAGACACCTCCCAGCTCGCCGCGCGTGAGCGGCAGTCGCGCGCGGCCTTAGCTCTCGCCGAGGCCCGGGTTCAAGAAGCGCGTGCGACGGCCGTGGAAACCGCGAACCGCCTGCAGCGCTCCCAGCGCATGCTCGCCCGCCAACTGACCGCAGCCGAAGACCACGAGAGCGTACAGGCCAGTAGCACACGGGCCAGCGCGGGGGTCGCGGTGGCGCTGGCACAGGTCCATCAGGCGCAGGCGCAGCTGGACTACGATCGGCGTTTGCTGGAGAAAGCGGTCGTGCACGCACCCATCAGCGGCATCGTGCTCAAACGGCAGGTGGAACCTGGCCAGACGGTCGCTGCCGCTTTGCAGACGCCGGTGCTTTTCACCTTGGCCGAGAATCTCCGGCAAATGTTGCTGAACGTGCAGGTGGACGAGGCCGATGTGGGCAAAGTCGCCGCGGGCCAGCAAGCAGAATTTAGTGTGGATGCCTATCCCAATCGGCGCTTCCCCGCGACCATCGCGCGCGTGCGGTATTTGCCGCAAACGGTCGATGGGGTGGTGACCTATGAGGCTCAACTCGAAGTCGATAACCAGGAACTTCTCCTGCGGCCGGGCATGACAGCCACCGCCGATATCGCCGTGCAACGCAGTGAGGGCGTGCTCTTGGTGCCCAACGCTGCGTTGCGCTATACCCCCCCGGCGACCCGTGAGGAGCCAGCTGCCGCCGGCAATGCCTCGCTGGTTGGCCGTCTGATGTGGCGCTCCCCAACGACGCCCCGGCGCGTGCCCGAGGCGGCTCACGCAGGTGCTCGCGTGTGGCTGTTGCGCGACCACGAGCCGGTGTCCATTCCCGTCACAGTGGGCGAAACCGATGGCACGAGCACGGAAATCACGGCCGGCGAGCTGACCCCCGACCTGCCGCTCATTGTCGCGACCCAGGCTCCGGCACCCTAAGCCATGGGCGTGCCGGTCATTGAGTTTCGGGGGGTGAGCAAAATTTATGGTGCGGGGGAGGGCGCGGTTGCGGCCTTGCGCGCGGTGGATTTGGCGATAGCACCCGGGGAGTTCGTCGCGCTGATGGGCCCCAGCGGCTCGGGAAAATCCACCGCCATGAATATCATGGGTGCGCTGGATGTGCCGAGCGCGGGCAGCTACTGCTTTGCGGGGACGCCACTAGATAGCCTTGCGCGCGATGAGCGGGCCTTGCTGCGCCGCCAATATTTAGGCTTTGTTTTTCAGGGTTTTAATTTGTTGGCGCGCACCTCAGCCCTCGAGAACGTTGAGCTGCCGTTGCTGTATCGACGGGTTGCCCCACGGGCCCGGCGCACGCTCGCGCTGGCGGCCCTGAACACCGTGGGACTGGCCGATTGGGCGGCGCATACCCCAGCCGAATTATCCGGCGGTCAACAGCAGCGGGTGGCGATTGCGCGCGCGATTGTCTGCTCGCCGCAGGTGTTGCTGGCGGACGAACCCACCGGCAATCTCGATTCGCAACGTAGCCACAGCATCATGGCGTTGCTCGCAAGCTTAAATCACACGCAGGGACTGACCATCGTGATGGTTACCCACGAGCTGGAGATGACGGCGTATGCCTCACGCCTAATTACGTTTAGGGATGGGCAAATAAGTCCTGCCCCCGAGGGCGTCACACCATGATGGTGTGGAACGCCTTGTGCTTGGGGCTGCGCGAGATTCGCCGCAATTTGTTGCGCTCCTTCCTCACTATTTTGGGCATAGTTATCGGCGTGGCGGCGGTCATTGTGATTCTCACCTTGGGCAGTGGCGCGACGCTGCAGGTGCAGCAGCAAATTGGTAGCCTGGGCAGCAACATGCTGATTATCCGCCCGGGTCAGCGAATGGGGCCGGGTATGACCTCGGCGGCACCGGCCTTTACCCGTGCCGATGCCTTGGCGGTCGAACATGAAATTTCGGGCATTGCCGCACTGGCGCCGTCCAGTTCTGAACCGGTGACGGTGGTTTATAACAATGCGAGTTGGTCGACGACGGTCACCGGCACGGATAACCATTACTTTACGGTGCGAGCTTGGCAGTTGGC
>CAIPNE010000779.1 GCA_903866355.1 uncultured Gammaproteobacteria bacterium | reverse complement strand
TGCATCGATCATCTGCGCGCCCAGCAATAATTGCATCGCGTGCACATAGCCAATCTGCTGCACCAATTTAGCGGTCGCGCCACCAAAGGGGTAGATGCCCCATTTGACCTCCGGCAAGCCAAAGCGGGCGTGCGGTGCGGCCAATCGAATATCCGTGGCGAGCAATAATTCCACCCCACCACCCGCGCAGACGCCGTTCACGGCGGCCACGATGGGTTTGGCGTAGGCCGAGGTTTTGAGTAGGGCGCGGTTGATCACCCGGGCGGTGTCTTCGCTGGCGCTGAGATCCCCGCTGATGTCAGCCCCCGCATTGAAAGCCTGATCCCCCGCACCGGTGACCACAATGCAGCGACAGCTGGAGACTTCCAAGGTGTCCCATAGACCCGCGAGTTCGGCCAGCATCGCCCGGCTCATGGCGTTGCGTTTGGCGGGGTTATCGATGGTGATGAGCGCGACATGGGGCAGCGGATAGGCAATGACGATGGGCATCGGTAGGCTCCAGTTAAGCGTTGGTCAGAAACGTTCCATTTAAAGCGCGGGTGGCAGATCGCAAATTCCCGTGGTGGGGTCGAGCAAGCCGCGTTGCGTCAGCCAAGTGCGGGCGTCGGCGGCGTCTTCCTCAAACCAGCGCCGCGCACTGCCCAGCCGAAAGCTGTAACCCCAAGCGTCCATGTCGGCCAACAGCCGCTCACGACCCACGCCGGGCAGTGCCTGCGCCAGCACCACCGACAAATAGCACACGGCGCATTCTTCCAGCTCATCGCCGCCCGCATCGGTATCCAGTTGCGCCCGCCGGCTCTCATCTGCGCACAGATAATGACAGCCTTCGTGCAGCGCAGAGTGCACCGGGGTGTCGGCTCGTACATACAACACACGGTCGCGCAGACCCGCCTCGCGCTCCCCCCAATAACTGCCCGGAATGTCGACCGCTGGCGCGAGCCAGCAAACGGTCAAACCGTGCGCGGCAAAAATCTGCGCTAACACGCGCCCTACCGCACCCTCGGACGGCCCGAGCACCGCAACGCTAGCCTCATTGACCGGCGTGGTGGCCAGTGTCTGACGCGCGTCGTTTTGAACCAGCGTCTGGTTCACCGGCGCTCCGGCCAGTGCGCAGGCACGCTCGCCCGGCAACTAGGACCCCGCCGGCGCAGCGCACGCACCACCACATCGTGTGCCTCCAGCGGCGCCTGTAATTCCGCCACCTCGGCATCACAAGCCTCCACTTGCACCACCACAACACCCTTGTTGGTGCGGTAAGTCAGTTCGAATTGGCTCATGCGGGGCTTCCTGTGGGCTTCTTGTGGCAATAGGTACGCAGGGTTTTGGGTGGGCTTTGCGGGCCTCAGGCTAGCGTAGCGCGAGCTGGGCTTACCGCCCATCCGTTACCCGTTCCGGGGCTGATTTATTTTTCGAGATCTTAGCCACCCACGGCAACCGGCCCAACACGTGGATGCGAGGTTATTCGGCGGGCATCCCGGCGGCTGGCACGGTAGCGATGCGCCTCGTCCATCAACAACACGAGATCTGAAATGTGATATCCCCACGCTTTCCATTCGTGGATATGTCGCAAACAAGTCAGGCTTGGACATCCGACGGCTTATCGCGGGATATGCGGCGGATAGGAAGGATAACCGCCCTATTCGCCGAGTTCGATCAGAAACCGAGCCCCGCTGTAGTTGGCGGTAGTTGAATTTGAACGCTGCCTGCAAGACCAAACGCCGTGGATCGCGGGCGCCTACCCCGGCGTTTCGCGGGACCCTCACGCCACAGTTGTGCAGGGGGCGTTTCCCACGCAGAAATGTCGAGCGCGTAGACCCCGGGCGCAAGCGACATCCTGCCTAAGTGTTAGGCCAGCTTGGCGGCGGAACTGGGCGCGGATAACGCCGTTTTTCGACTACCCCTCGGCAATCCGCAAGATGATTGATACCACCGACGCCATCGAATCGATCAACATGAGCTTGCGCAAAGTGATCAAAACCCGCGCCTCATTTCCGAGCGACGAGGCGGTGAGGAAGCTGTTTTATTTAGCGCTGAATAACCTCAGTAAAAAATGGACACCGCCTCTCAGGGAGTGGAAAGCAGCACTGAATCGCTTCACTATTGAATTCGAAGATCGGCTGTTGCCGGCGTAAACGACGCGCCGTTTACACAG
>CAIPNE010000778.1 GCA_903866355.1 uncultured Gammaproteobacteria bacterium | reverse complement strand
GGAAATACGGCTCGCTGTCGCCGCTTTGCTGTGGCACGCCACGTCGGCGTCGATCCTCGCTGCCCTGCGGCCTGCGGCTGCCCGTGATGAAACCGCCCATCGGCGCGAACACGATGGCCGGGAGGATGAGCTGCTTGGCAGCATCGTCCAGCACCGTGCACAAGCCCCAGACACCATCTCCGCCAGCGGTGTTGCAGGTCCGATTGCCCCATGGGAAATCAGTCGAGAAGCCATCAGGGCTGGGGACTTGTACCGCGCTCACCGGGCCTTTTTGCACCGCCGCAGCATCACCGCGCAAGCTCGGTGCTTGCACGGCCATGGCGGACAGCGTCCCTGCCTGCGCCTCAGTGAGCGTACAACGTTTGCTGAGTTTCACCGGCTGTGCCATACGCCTGGTTTCTACCGAATCACCTGCCACCACCTTGCCATCCTTGGCCAGCAGTGTCTCTTTGCCGTTGGCATCCACGCGCGACTGATCAATCACCGTGTGTTCATTGGCCGTGATGCGGCGCAGGGTTTTGATGGTCGGACTGGTCGCCGTCTTGGGCAACACCACCAAGTTAAAACGAAACAAGTCGGGGGCAAGCCGTTCCACTTCGGTCACGCGCCGCTGCAGGCGCTCGCCAGGTTTGCTTTGGTCAACGATCACACGCTGTATCAATTCGCGGCTGCGACCCGTGCCTTGCCAGAGGTACTCCACCTTGTGCGTATCGGGATTGGGAGGCACAGCCGCACTGGTGCACTCGGCGCTGAACCAGCCATTCAGACCCGCATCGAACAGTGCCTCTCGTGGTGTTTGGGCTTGGGAAAAACCAGCGTTAAGCCAAAGGCACATCAGTAAGAATTGCCTTGCAAATAACTTTTTCATACCAATGCGGGTTGCGCCTGAAGGGGGAAATGACTTTATCAAAATATGGTCGCTTGACAAATCACCCCACCGCCTTGGTTAACCCTCACGTCCATTTCAAATAACAATGACCGTTGTTGAATGCCAGCCAAATCGCCCAGATTGCAACCGAGCCCCTGAGCGCCAGTTCACGCGCCACTGAAATTGGGGTATGGAATGCATCAAAAAAATCCGTTGGTACACCACCCGTTGATCGGCGCAAAAAGAGAAGAAGGTTTACCATCTCCAACACCGGACGCAGGGGCAACGACCATCACAACTATTGCCACTATTGCTTTATCCACCATCACTGCATGGGCCTTGCTGACATCGCCCCTCTGCGCGGTTGCCGCGGTCGGCGGTGGCAAAGGAAGCGCCGGTGCCATCAGTCAGGCCGCACCTGGTCGCCACTATGACGGACAAGGCCGTTACACAGGGCGCATCGACAGCGATGGTCGCCGCTATGACGCACAAGGACGTTTCATCGGCCGCATCGACCCCCCGACCGGACGAAAATACGACAGCCACGGCCGGTATCTAGGCCGCATCGAAGCCAATGGCCACCAATACGATGCCCAAGGCAAATACCTGGGGCGTGTTGAAAGCACGGGCAAATTCTATGACGATGGCGGTCGCTACAAGGGCCGCATGGATGCGGAGGGTCGGCAATACGATGCGCAGGGTCGCTATACAGGGCGATTGGAGGGGACGACTGGAAACGCCTCCAACAGCAATCAACCCGCTCAACCCGCATTAACGTTGGAGAGCCGGCGCACGCTTGAACCGTTTGTTTTCTGCAATCATGGCGATAAAGACTGTGGCCATTGAGGTAACGGCAGAAGTCCCGCGACCGGCGTAGCTGCTGGTATTCATCCAAGTACCGAGCCTCGTACGATGACGCCGGCCCGAAAGATCGAACTTGCGCGCGGGCACCGACAGCTGGGCCGGATGGTCAGCCTGACGACGCTGGCGCCGGACACGGTGTCGGTGTTTGATCGGGCGGTTGACACGCCAGTGGGTTGGGCGGCGCAGAGTTCAGGGCAGGTTTTCAAAAAGGATCTGACTTTCTGCCTCAGTCACCGCAAGGTCGAATTCTTCCAAAAGGATAGCGTGCAGTTGCTGAGGGTCCCCCATTGATCGCGTTTGATCTCCTTCGGGGCGAAGCACCCGGTATTCGCGGTTGCGAAGCGACCTCACCTCACCGTCCAAGATCCGCGACGCAACCAGGTTGTTCACGAACACGGCATCCGGGTGTCGGTGGGAGAAAAAGTGCCCGAGCTCGCAATCGGTCTCACCGTAGCGCAGAAGTTCAAAGCGGTAGAGCGAGAACCAGTCACCGTCTTTCATCAACTGCACGTGCCATTCACCGGGCTGCACTTCGTGGACGCGGTAGGACTGCCCTTCCCGGACGTCGGGCTCACCCGACAGGCCGACAGCGGCACGCGGCCCCATGGGCCCAAAGCCGACATCGGCGATGTACCTCTCTGCGCCAACTTTAACCAGCGTTATCCTGTGGGTCAGACCCGGATGGACATTGCGGTTGTAGATGACACGCGCCAGCAGCAGTTGCACATCG
>CAIPNE010000777.1 GCA_903866355.1 uncultured Gammaproteobacteria bacterium | reverse complement strand
TCTTCCCTTTGGGGTTATCGATGTGGTCCGCGTACTGCGCCCCGAGTGCTCGAAGATCGAACTCGTGCATCGATTGGACCGTGAAACTTCCGGCTGCCTGCTGCTGGCGAAAGATATCGCGACCTTGCGCGCACTCCATCTGCAATTACGTGAGGGGCGGATGCACAAGGGGTATGTCGCGCTGCTCAACGGCCATTTGTCGGCCGAACCGGTGCGCTGTGATGCACCGCTGGCGATGGTGATGGACGGACAAGGGGAGCGCCGGGCCGAGGTGTCGGCAACTGGGGTCGCCGCGCGCACCGAATTCCGAGTCCGCGAGCGGCTGGGTCGGTGGACCTATTCGGAGATCATTCTCGATACTGGGCGGACCCATCAAATCCGCGCGCACGCAGCCTATTTGGGGCATGCTGTGGCTGGCGACCCCCGCTACGGTGATCCGACCGACAACCAAACCTTGCGTGCATTGGGTCTGAATCGCACGTTTCTGCACGCCGAAATCATTGAATTCGAGCACGCAGGTCCGCAGCGGTTTTGTGTGCCCTTGCCGGCAGAACTCTCTAATGTACTGTCACGACTGTCCGCCTAAGGTCTGCGCGGGGCGCCACGGCACGCTCGAGCAACATTATTACTACTTACTGAGAGCCTAATGAGCCAGTTATCCTCCAAAGACCAAGACCACACTGCGGGCGCTGGATCTCCCGATCTCATGCAGCGCTTCGCTTTCGAGGCGCTCCGCGAACAACGCTCGGCGCGCCGCTGGAGCATTTTCTTCAAGCTCCTGTTTACCGGTTATTTGTTTGCGTTGCTGGGCATCGGCTGGGTCAATTCGTCGCTCGGCACGCTGACTTCGGCAGACCGCATCACCGCGCTGGTCGATTTGCAGGGCGTGATCGCGCCAGAAATGCCTGCTAGCGCAGAGAATGTCATCGGTAGCTTGCGGGCTGCCTTCGAAGATAAGCGCACTGCGGCGGTGTTGGTGCGCATTAATAGCCCTGGCGGTAGCCCGGTTCAGTCAGGCTACATTAACGATGAAATTTATCGGCTTAAACAGAAATACCCCAAAATTCGACTCTACGCGGTGATTCAGGATATTTGTGCTTCGGGCGCGTACTACGTCGCCGCCGCGGCGGATGAAATTTACGCAGACAAAGCGAGCTTGGTCGGTTCGATTGGGGTGCGTATGGATGGCTTTGGCTTTGTGGATGCGCTGCAAAAATTGGGCGTTGAAAGACGGCTCCTCACGGCTGGGGAGCACAAGGCCTTTCTCGATCCTTTTTTGCCTTTGCAGGCGGTCGAGGTCCAACACGTCGAAGGTCTGCTGGGCGAGATTCATCAGCAATTTATCCAGACGGTAAAAAAAGGCCGGCGGGATCGACTTAAGCCCGGAGTAGACTTGTTCAATGGTCTTATTTGGACGGGTGAACGGGGGCTGGAGCTTGGACTTGTGGATGCCTTGGGTTCGGCAGGCTACGTGGCGCGTGAAATTGTACAGGCGCCAGACATCGTGGATTTCACACAGCATGAAGGTGTCATTGAAAAAGTAGGGCGTCGCCTAGGGACTCAATTAGGGACGGGCGTGCGCCAAGCTTTGGGCGCGCAGTGGTAACTACACCGGTACCTCAACCCCAAATTTGTGCAATAAACCCACCAGCGCGATGAGCGGAAGGCCAATCAGCGCGGTTGGGTCATCGCTGCTAATCCGCTGACAAAGCGCAATACCTAAGCTTTCACTCTTGAAACTACCGGCGCAATCGAGGGCCGGTTCGCGATCAAGATAACGCTCGATCAGCGCCGTGGATAAATCACGAAAGTGAACAACGGTGGGAACGACTACGCTGGACACCCGCCCGTCGCGGGGATCCAACACGCACACACCGGTATAAAACACGAGCGTCTGCCCCGAGGCGGCTTGCAGCTGGGCCACCGCTGCGGCCCGGGTTCCGGGTTTGCCGATGCTGGCACCCTGCAATGTCGCCGCCTGATCGCTACCGATAATCAAACTGCTGGAAAATTTGTCTGCCAGCGTTTGGGCCTTGAGGCGGGAAAGCCGTTCGACCAGTGCGGGCACGCTCTCGCCGGAGCGCGGCGTTTCGTCCACGTCTGGGGAGGCCGTAAGGAAAGCGAGCCCTAGACGGGCAAGCAGTTCGCGGCGATATACGGAGGAGGAGGCCAGCAGGAGCGTCATTGTCATCGGGTGTGTCCTGAAATGAAAACCATTTTGGGATTTTACGATACCGATGCTTGACGTATACTCCGGCGTTCAATGCAGGACGCTTTGCCAGATACCATCATCCCTCGCCGCGCGGCGATACAGGCATTGGCCCTCGACGGGCTGTTGCCGGGTTCGGCACTGGTGCGGCTGCCGGCAGTATTTGCGGCGGTAGATGCCGTCAGCGTGGTTTTGACCTTCAGCGCCACGGGGAGTGACCGGGTCTTGCTGACGGGCAATCTAAGCACAACCGTCCGTGCGCGTTGCCAACGCTGTTTAGAAGAATTCGAGATGGGGCTGAGCGCCGACATCGACGTCGAATTTGGCTTGCCCGGCGCCGTTTCGAGCGACGATCGGGAAGTGCTCACGGGGCTGGACGACAAACTCATCCTGGCCGAGTTTGTAGAAGACGAACTGCTGCTGGGTGCGCCCATGACAACGCTGCACGACGAGGGCGATTGTTATGCACCTGGCGAGATTGAGGACGCCGAAGAACTACCGCCCACGAGGCGTAATCCGTTCGGTGATTTGACCAAGTTGCTAGGCAACAAAGATTGAAATG
>CAIPNE010000776.1 GCA_903866355.1 uncultured Gammaproteobacteria bacterium | reverse complement strand
TCGGATCGACCGCTGGGTGATCACCCGTACCCTGAAGTGGTTTGAAGAGGTCGGGGAGATCGACAAACGCCTAGAAACCTGTGGCATCAATTTGTCTGGACAGTCGCTGACCAGCGAGGACTTCCATGCTTTTGCCTTAACGGCCATGCAATCGTTGGGCCCGCTCGCGGCCGTGATCTGCTTTGAAATCACGGAGACTGCGGCGATTGCCAATCTGCAGGCCGCACGGCGCTTCATCGACGACATGCGAGCCCTGGGATGTCGCTTTGCCCTCGACGATTTTGGCAGCGGACTGTCGTCCTTCGGCTACCTCAAGCACCTCCCGGTCGACTATCTAAAAATCGACGGGATGTTTGTGCGCGACATGCTCAACGATCCGGTGGACTTGGCTTTAGTCCGCGCCATCAATGGTGTGGGCAAAACGCTGGGTAAAATCACGGTGGCGGAGTTCGTTGAAAACGATGCCGTGCGGCAACGACTGGCCGAATTGGGCGTGGATTGCGTACAGGGTTACGGGGTGAGTATGCCGCAACCCGTCACACTACTTTTCGGCAAGACCTGATCCCACGCGGCTATCTGGCGCGTAACGCCCACATGCCTTCCATTGCGATTATTGGTGCCGGGATTGCGGGGTTAGCCTGCGCCGCGCGTCTGCAGGTGGCCGACGCAACGTTGCAAATTTTTGATAAGGGCCGTGCGCCCGGTGGGCGGATGGCCACCCGTGAGTTGCACCTGCCGAGTGGCACGCTGGGTTTAGACCATGGCGCACAATATTTCACCGCTCACACGCCGGCTTTCCAGGCGCAGTGTGAGCGCTGGAAGACCGCCGGGGTGATCGCGCCGTGGCGGGTCGCGGTGCAAGAACTGGCCCCGCCGCGGCCGGGCCGGGCGCCTGCCGCTGAGCGCCTGCGGGGCGTGCCTGATCTGCGTCACCTAACTGCCTATTGCGCGCAGGGTTTACCCCTGCATCGTCAGGCCGAGGTGGTGAGCGTTGCTCGCTTAGCGGCCGGCTGGGCGCTGCAACTCGCCGACGGTCGCGAGTATTCGGGCTTCGATTATCTATTGCTGGCGCTGCCTGCCGAGCAGACTGCCGCGTTGCTGACTGCGGTGGCGCCGGGCTTGAGTGCCCAAGCAGCCACTGCGCGCACGGCACCCTGTTGGGCGGGTCTGTTTGCCTTCACTCACGACCACGCGGCCAAACATCACGCCATTCGCGGCGCCGGCGAGGGCACTTTGGGTTGGCTGGCGCGCAGTGCGCAGGGACCCGCGTGGGTGGTGCACGCCACGCCTGCGTGGTCACGCGCACACCTAGATCAGTCCCCAACGTGGGTCAGTGCGGCCCTAGAGCACGCGCTGCGCGCACACCTGCCGGGTCTGGGGCCGAGCGTGCAAGCGGTCGCGCATCGCTGGCGCTATGCCTTGGTTGAGCAAGCCATAGGCGTGCCGTTTGGTTGGGACGAGACCCTAGGTCTTGGCGCCTGCGGCGACGGGTGGTTGGGCGCGCGCGTGGAATTGGCGTGGCACTCCGGTGACGCCCTTGGCGCGCGGCTTGCGGCAGATTTCCCCCCTCGTTCTTAGGCGTGTCCGGCGGCCGGCCCAACCTGCACTGCCTGTGTCATGGCCTGCAATGCCACGTCCAGTAACCCCCGGGCTTGCTCGTCCACCAGTGCCTGCGGCGCGTGGATGATGCCTGCGCGCACGGCCATCGCCATCGCGAGCGCCTGTAGCACATCGCCATTGGCGACCTTGGGCAGGATCGCGATTTCGCGACTCAAACTCGCCAGCAGCGCCTGCAGTAGTTGCTGGACACACACCGCCGAGGCGGTATGCGGGTGCAGCGGAAATTCAATATCAAAGACCTCGCCGGTGGCGGTGGTAGCGCGATAGGGCATTTTTTTCATGGGTGTCTCCTGGGTGAATTAAAAAGCCGACCTATACCGTACGCACCTCGCTGCCAGACGGCGCAAAACCATCGCCCGGTACTCGGCCGCGCGTTGTCGTAGCGGGATTCACCGGGGGCGGCATTATGTTACGGTCGCCTGCCCCCTAACCGAGTGAGCCGCCCCTATGTACGCAACTGCAGCCCCTCATCTCCTCAGTGCGGTGATCAGTGCTAAAAGCCGCTGGACAGTCGCCCAAGTGGTGGCTTTCCTCGACCAATCCACCTTGCCCATGCGGGTGTCATCCCTCAACGCGGAGGGTTTTCCGCACATCACCTCGCTATGGTTCCACCATTTCAACGGGCGCCTGTACTGTTGCACCCAGCAAGACGCACTGGTGTGCCGGCAGCTCCAGGCCAATCCCAAGACGGGTTTCGAAGTGGCGGTTAGCGCCCCACCTTATTACGGGATATCAGGGCAGGGTGTGGCGCGGATTCTGCGCGAAGATGCCGGGGAACTGCTGGGCACGCTGGCTGATCGATATCTCGCCGGGCGCGATCAATCGCTACGTCACTGGCTGCTATCGCGCCTTGCGACCGAAGTCATCGTGGAAATTACCCCGTTGCGTGTGACGAGCTGGGATTTTCGCCGCCGCATGAGCGGCAGCACCTAGCCGCCGCCGCGGTGGCCGCGGACCCAGCGCGGGGTGATGCAAATGGCATATTCGCTAGGAATTTGCGCGCGCAATTTAGCGGCCACCGGGCCCTGCGGGTCGTCTAGATAACGATCGATCATCAAGTTGGTGACGCGTGCGCCCTCGGCTAAATCCAAGGTTGCGTCGCCTTGGCCGCGCAGCAGCTTGTAGCGCCCGCCGGGTAGCGTGATTTCAAACGCACAGCGTGGATTGGCCGCCAAATTCCGCCGCATCAAGGTCCGCGACTGCGTAATGCACCAGAATTTTTCTTGCTCGTATACAAACCACAGCGTGGAAATCAGCGGATATCCGTGCGGTGAGAGAGAGGCGAGCCTCACCGGCCGCGACAGGCCGGTGAGGAGTTCAGTGATTTGCGCCGTGGTGAGGGAGCGCACGCGGAGCGGTGGGGAGTTAACCATGGCCGAGTGTACCCCAGTCGCGCGCCGCCGCTCGTCGGGGGTTGCTAGAACACCACCGGCAGTTCGAGATGGGTTGCGTAGATAAAATCCCGATGCGCCAGCAAGGCCGGGGTGAGGGCAGCGGCGATGCGCGCATCGCGGTTGCCGTAGATGCCCCGAAAGCCGTCAGCCATGGGGCAGAGTTCCGGGGGTAGGGGCGAGAGGATGCAGCTGCACGCCGCCCAGTAGATGTCCAGCGCGCTGAGTTTATCGCCAATGAGATAGCGCTTGCCGGCGCTGTGTTGCGCGGCCAGCTGGGCGCCGAACCGTGTCAGGATGTCAGTAATGAGCAACGCCGCGCGTTCTGCCGCCGCGGGCGTATAGCCGTATTTCTCACCCAAAAAACTAAAAAATGCGCGCTGCGGATCGTCCAGCGGCAATGTCTGCAACGGGTCGTGGACCATCAGCAAACGCTTCACCCACACCAGCCCGCCTTCGCCCAGCAATTCATTGGCCAAACCGAACATCCGGATTCGCTCTTCGGTATCGCTGGGAATGAGCGCCGGCTCCGGGTTGAGGCGCTCGGCGAGGTGGAGTTGGTCGATCCAGTTAGCACGCGGGCGCTCGTCGTTCCATGCCACCACCGGCGCGCTGCTCTGCCCGGTCCATTCCAGCAGCTCGCTCTGCGAGGCGTTCATGCCGATGGCGAGGTCCGAGGCGTCAGAATTTGCGGTTTTGACCGGCGTGTATTGGAGCCCTTTGACGTAGTACACCCCTTTGCAGGATTCCCGCCACGGCCCAGGGATGGCGTAGGCCCCCAGCACCATGCGTAAGCCACTCATGGCACGCGCCTCGCCAATGGTGAGGTAGTTGAGTTTGATGTCAGTTGCTTCGATAGTCATTTTTTTCTCTTGGTTGCTCCCCGTGAAGTCAGCATGGTGCCACAGCGTGGGCGACCTCGTGGGGTTCAATAATTTTGGTGGGTCACCTTGGAACAGGGCAGGTCTTAGTCCCGCCCATGGACACCTCGTGGGTACGGCCAGCGCGGCGGTTTAACGCGGGTCACTGCCGCTGCTGGGGATCTCGATGACTATCCCGTGTCCAACACAGCACCGCAGGTTGGGCAACTGTCAGCGCCTTCTGCGGTTGACCTCGCCATCGGCGAGGCGGGTAAAAATCGCGTTACTGGGTCGATTCGGTGTGATTTGGAAAGGCCGGTTTTTTGATGCGACGTCATGGGCTCTCATCGGGTAGAGAATTCCGATGTTGGGCGGATCGTTGATCCGGCTGCCAGTACCAGCACGAACCTTGCGGCGTATTTTGGGTGAGAAAAAACCCTCAGGCTGCTGCCGAGGTTTGTGCGAAAAAAAACCAGAAGATTGGGGCGGGTCTTGCATAAATTTAAAGATAAAACGCAAGACCCGCCCCCAAATTCCGGGATTGAATTATTTAATCGTCGCCCGTGCGCCGCCCGGTAATTCTCACCGCGCTGGCTTGAGGGCCCTCGTCGCCTAACTCTTCGGAGAACTCCACTTCGTCGCCCGTTGTTAAGGCATCAAAATTTCCTTCTATTACGCTGTTGCGATGAAAATAAATAAGCCGGCCGTCGACCGTGGTGATGCGACCAAAGTCTTTTTTGGGATAGAGCTCCGCCACGTGGCCGTCTGGCAGGGTGACATGTGTTTTGACTTCTCCGCGTTGGCGCTGGCGATAATCTTGTAACTGTCGACGCATGGCGTCGAAGGCGTCGCGTAGCGCGACATAAACATCTACGTGCGCATGGTTGCCGGCGGGTTCGCGATTAGCGACCAACTCTTGCGTTGGCACGGTGACGTCGATTCGAACGTGATAGTGGTTGCCGTGTTGGTGGTGTCGATGCAATTGTTCGACCACGACTCGGCAGCGGGTGATGTGGTCGCAGTAGCGTTCTAGTTTGTTGGCGAGCGTGCGCACGCGAGCATCTAAAGCTACCGAGTGATCGACATTGCGAAAAGTAATCTCGAGTGGAATCTGCACGCGATGATCTCCTTTGAAGATGACGAGGTTCACTCTAGTCCTCTAGTGGCCCGCGCGGCTATTCCTACGTGACGGTTGGGCACCAAAAAAAAATGGGGCCGGCCCGCGGGCGGCAAGCACGCACCGGTGTTTGCGCCTTCGCGCCCAGCTTTGAGACCTTGGCGCTGCCACGCCCCGAGTGCTGGGCGTGGGTGCTTTGCGCCACCCGATTGAGGTGTCTCCGAGCGAAAAGACTATTGAAATAGTGACGCCCAACTCCCCCGTAAAAGGCTGCTGGGTGGGGTGGCTAGCTGCGCACCGACCCGCACCACAGTGCCGATGAGCGGGTGGCGCTGCGGCACGGGTTGGGCCGGCGGCCGGCAAATGGTCCACCGCTCGCGCACCCTGAAAGCCAGACGCAGGACCGCGCCAGCCCGCGCTATGATGCGGGCACCCCAAGCTAACTTCAGGTGACATGATGTTGACCACTCTCGAGGCCATTCTTCCGCAGCGGTTCTGGACTTGGGCACTGTGCGGCTTGGGCACCGTGCTGAGTCTAGGGCTGGCGACCCAAGATCCCGATTGGCTTTGGTCGGCAGGGATTTTGGCGGCACTCACGCTGGTGGGCTGGGGTGATTTTCAACAGCCGCACCATGCTATCCGCCGTAATTATCCGCTGCTGGCCCACTTCCGGTTTTTCTTCGAGCTCATCCGGCCGGAGATTCGCCAATATTTCATTGAAGCCGATACCGAGGAGCTGCCCTACTCACGGGCCCAACGCTCCATTATTTACCAGCGCGCCAAGGGCGTCCCCGATAAGCGTCCTTTTGGGACGCAGCTCGATGTCTATGCCCCCCACTACGAGTGGATTAATCACTCGCTGATGCCCACTAAAATTGCCAGCCACGATTTCCGGGTGACCGTGGGTGAGGCGACTTGCCGCAAACCGTACTCGGCGAGCGTGTTTAATATTTCGGCCATGAGCTTTGGTGCCTTGTCGTCCAACGCCATCCTGGCGCTCAACGAAGGGGCGCGGCGCGGCCGGTTCTATCACGACACGGGCGAGGGTTCGGTGTCGCGCTATCACCGCGTGGCAGGGGGCGACTTGGTGTGGGAAATAGGCTCGGGTTATTTTGGGTGCCGCGATGAACAAGGCCACTTTGACCCAGTGCGCTTTCAAGAACAGGCGGTCGATGACCAAGTCAGGATGATCGAAATCAAACTCTCCCAAGGTGCCAAGCCGGGCCATGGGGGTGTTTTGCCCGGGGCCAAAGTAACCGCCGAAATCGCTGCTACGCGGGGCGTCCCAGTGGGCGTTGACTGCCTGTCACCGGCCCGTCACTCGGCTTTTTCCAATCCTCTGGAGTTACTCGAGTTCGTCGCGAAGTTGCGCGAACTCTCCGGCGGTAAGCCCGTGGGTATCAAACTGGCGATCGGCCATCCATGGGAATGGTTTGGCCTGGTGAAGGCGATGCTGGAGAGCGGCATTACCCCAGATTTTGTGGTGGTGGACGGTGGGGAAGGAGGCACTGGCGCCGCGCCGCTAGAATTCACCGACCACGTGGGGGCACCGCTGCGCGAGGGGCTGATGCTGGTGCATAACACGCTGGTGGGCACCAATCTGCGCCAGCGGGTGAAAATTGGCGCGTCGGGCAAAATGGTCACGGCCTTCGACATCGCACGCACGCTGGCCGTGGGTGCCGACTGGTGTAACGCGGCGCGGGGTTTTATGTTTGCGCTGGGCTGTTTGCAAGCGCAGACCTGCCACACGGGCTTGTGTCCCACGGGCGTGACCAGCCAAGACCCCACGCGCATGCGCGCTTTGGTGGTGCCGGATAAAGCCGAGCGGGTTTTACAACTGCACACCAATACGCTGCATGCGTTGCTAGAGCTGTTGTCTGCCGCGGGGCTTTCCGAGCCTCAGGAGTTGGGGCCGGAGCACATCATTCGGCGCGTGTCCTCCACCGAGGTGCGGTCTTTGGCCGCGCTGCACGGCTGGCTGAGACCGGGTGAGTTGCTCGACTCAGTGCCTGATCACCCAGTGTTCAAAGTTTTTTGGGAGACCTCGCACATCGATAGTTTCGTCGCGCCCGACTACGTGCTGCGCTCCCACGCGCGGGCATAGCTGTGGTGTTGCCATGAGCCTGCGGCTTTTTTTGGACTCGGCCGACGCCACGCATTGGCGCGAATGGCTGCCCAGCGGGTTGTTCTACGGGATCACCACCAATCCCACGCTGCTGCGGCGCGCAGGGCTCGCCAGTTCTGTGGCGAGTTTGCGCGCGCTAACCCACGAGGCCGCCGGGCTAGGCGCCCGCGAAATTCATTTGCAGGCTTGGGGCGACAGCGCCGAGGCCTATTACGCCTGCGGACAGGCATTGGCAACCATCGACCCTTCGCGGGTGTGTGTAAAACTCCCCATTACCCATGCGGGCAGCCTAGCGGCAGGTCGGTTGCTGGCACTCGGCGTGCGGGTGACGTTTACCGCCTGTTTTGATGCCAGCCAAATGCTGGTGGCCGCAGCGCTAGGGGCGGATTACGCCGCGCCCTATCTCGGGCGGATTTGCGATGCCGGACGCGACGGCCATGCCGAGGTCATTGCGATGCAACGGGTGGTCGCCGGGGTGGGATCCACTCTGCGGGTGCTGGTGGCCAGCCTGCGGGACGTCACCGATTTAAGCCGGCTGGCCGGCGCGGGCCTGCAGACTTTTACGCTCGCCCCGCCATTAGTGGAGGCGTTGTTGCGCCACCCTCAAACCCTAGTCGCCGCGCAGGAGTTTGAAGCCGCAGCGCGGCCGCCAGGCTGAGGGAGCAGGGCTTTTACGCGGCGGCCTTCCCGCGGGTTTAATCGATGGGCACGACCGGGCGTCCCGCGGCGTCGGTTTGGTGGGCATATTCGCAAATGCCATAACCGGTCAGCCCTTGGTAATGCCAGCGGGTGAGTCCTTCTACGATGAGCATGTGCTCGTGCCCGCGGGCGATGAGCGGCGCGCAGCGTAGGACTTCGCCGGTGATGGTGTGGGTGTCGCCGGCTTTGTCGCGGGCAAGGAGGGTGACGTGCGCTTGGCTCAGGCCATCGGCGGCGAGGCGGGTGGTGAGGGTCAGTTCGCGTAGGCTCACCAACTCGCCTTGTCGAGACAACCAGCCGCGCTGCATGGCGGCGTTATCAAAACCCACGCGAATGCCGCCCAAATGCACCTTATCGCCAAAGTTCATGGAGAACCAGCGCCAGTAGCGCATGCCGTGTGCGCCATCCGAGCGGCGCGGGCCCCACGATTTATCGCGGTTGCCGCGGCCCTCCAAGCGCCAGCGTTCGCCGTCTACTTGTACCTCACCCCGCCAACACCCGGACTGTTCAAAGTGTCCGTGCCCCAAGGAACCCAAGACCGCGCTACCGGCTGCACCGCTCACTTGTCGACCTTGCGCATCGACACCAATGGCGGGGGTGAGCGCGCTAAACGTGAGGTCCAGCTGGACGGCGCAGCCCTCGTCGCTGCAACCGCTACCGCTCAGATGCCAGGTCGTCATGGGGGTGACACGCACGGCCTGCAGACACGCCACCGTGGGGCTGCCCACATCGGGCACGACCGTGGCGCTGGCGTGGGCTAGCCGCACGCTGCGGCCGTCTGGCAGCCACAGCGTGATGAAGCCATCCACGTGCGGCTCGTTAGGTCGGATGGCGATGCGCGCAAAAAATCCCACGTCGCTCGCCGGCGAGTAACCGTTGAAATAGTAAGACTCGCTCCAGTCCGGCGCGTCTTCGTGGGCATGACCGAAGTCGTGTTGGGGGTCGAGGATGGGCATGGGGTCAGGTCCTGTTGCCTAGAGTTTGCGGGCGGCGCGGTGACCTTC
>CAIPNE010000775.1 GCA_903866355.1 uncultured Gammaproteobacteria bacterium | reverse complement strand
TCGACGGTCGCGCTGGAATTCGATCTCCAAACAACCCATACCGAAGTTCGCGCGCGGATAGCTTTCAGTCGCAACCCGCAGGCGGCCGATCCCGCAGCCCCGCTCGAATTGGCCGGAGAGGCGCTGGAACTCATCCACATCGCCCTCAATGACGTGCCGCTCGGGCCAGAACGCTACACCTTGGATAGCGCACAGCTGTCTATCGCGGGTGTACCTGAGCACTTCACGCTGACTACCACGGTGCATATTTACCCCGAGCAAAATACCCAACTCATGGGCTTGTTCGCTTCGCGCGATGGTTACTTCACGCAATGCGAGGCCGAAGGCTTTCGACGCCTCACCTTTTATTTAGACCGCCCAGATGTGATGGCGTGTTTTACCACCACCATTCACGCTGATCGCACGCGTTTTCCGGTGCTCTTATCTAACGGCAATCCGGTCGCGCAGGGCCAATCGACGGACGCGCGGCACTGGGTGCGCTGGGCGGATCCACATCCCAAACCGGCCTATTTATTTGCGCTGGTCGCAGCCCAACTGGACCTCTTGGAAGATCATTACCTCACCGCTTCGGGTCGCCCGGTAACGCTTAATATTTATGTGGAACCCGGTCGGCTCGACCAGTGCGGCTACGCCATGGCCGCGCTCAAATCCTCCATGCAGTGGGACGAAGAAGTCTTTGGGCTAGAGTTCGATCTCGACCAATACACCATTGTGGCGGTATCCGATTTCAACATGGGTGCGATGGAGAACAAGGGCCTCAATATCTTCAACACCAAGTTCGTCTTGGCGCGCGGAGATCTCGCCACCGACTACGATTTCATGATGCTCGATCGGGTGATCGCCCACGAATATTTTCATAACTGGACGGGCAACCGCGTGACTTGCCGCGACTGGTTTCAGCTCAGTCTTAAAGAAGGGCTCACGGTTTTTCGCGACCAACAATACGGCGGCGACCGTTACTCGCACGCCGTACAACGCATTGGGGAAGTGCGCGGACTGCGCAACAGCCCATTCCCGGAAGACGCCGGCCCGATGGCACATCCGGTGCGCCCCAACGCCTATATGGAAATTAGCAATTTCTACACCGCCACCATTTACGAAAAAGGCGCGGAGGTCGTCCGTCTGATCCACACGCTGCTCGGTGCGCCTAACTTTCGGCGCGGGATGGACCTCTACTTTGCGCGCCACGACGGGCAGGCGGTGTGTACCGAAGATTTTGTCCGGGCAATGCAAGATGCCAGCGGGGTAGATTTGTCGTTGCTGCAGCGCTGGTACGATCAAGCCGGTACGCCGCAGGTGAGGGTAACGGCGCATTACGCCGCTGAGCGACAGGAATACACGCTGAACTTCGAGCAGAGCTGTCCCCGGCCAGACAACGGCGCGGCCCAACTGCCGTTGCCCATTCCAATCACGCTGGGGCTGCTAAATCGCGCCGGACACGCGCAGCCCTTGGTCACCCGCGAACCGGCGCCGTTCACCCCGGAAAGCTCGGTGTATCTGCTCACCCAGGCGGCGCAGAGCGTCACTTTCACGGGTATCACCAGCGCTCCGGTGCCCTCGCTACTGCGCGGATTTTCCGCCCCGGTCAAACTAGCGTTCGACTATCCGGCAGCCGATCTGGCGCTGCTGATGGCGCATGACAGCGATGCTTTCAACCGCTGGGAAGCTGGCCAAAGGCTTGCCATGCAAAGTTTGTTGGGTGCCATGGCCGCCGCGCGCGAGGGTCGCGAACCGGACTCGTCTAGCGACTTTATTGCCGCCTGCGCTCGCGTGCTAAGCAGCGCCGCTGACGACCCGGCGTTCGCGGCCGAAGTCCTCAGCCTCCCTACTGCCACCTTCATTGCGGAGCAGATGGCGGTGGTGGATCCCGACGCCATTGCGCAAGCACGGACCACCCTGCGGCGCGCGATTGCACTAGCGCTACGCGCGCCTTTGCTCGCGGCCTACAACACCTTTACGGTAGCCGGAAGCTACGCACCCACCCCAGCGGCGGTCGGTTATCGGGCACTCCGCAATGTGTGCTTGGGCTATCTCATGGAACTGGGCGAAGCGGCAATCGAAACCTTGTGCCACACCCAGTTTCAGACTGCGGACAACATGACCGATGCGATGGCGGCCCTCGGTGCGCTCGCCAACAGCGAATGCCCGCAGCGTGTTCTGGCGCTCGCTGCTTTTTATGCGCAGTGGCAAAACGAGCCGCTGGTCATCGACAAATGGTTCTCGGTCCAAGCCACCTCGCGGCTGCCCGACACCCTGCGTCAAGTGGAACTTTTACTGTCTCACCCGGATTTTTCGTTGACCAATCCCAACCGCGTCCGGTCTTTAATCGGTGCGTTCTGTCAGTCCAACCCCGTGGGGTTCCACCTCGCCGATGGCAGTGGCTATCGCTTCGCGGCGCGGCAGATCTGCGCTCTCGACGCGATCAACCCCCAAGTTGCCGCGCGCTTGGCGCGAGCCTTTGACCGGTGGGAAAAATTCGACGACGCTCGCCAGCACCACGCCCGCGTGGCCCTGCGGGAGATTCTCGCCAGACCCGGGCTGTCGAAAGACACCACCGAAATCGTCACGCGCACGTTGGGCTGACCCCGTTTCTAGCACGCACCTGACGGCCACTTTGTTCACTGCGGTGATGAGGAAGTATTGATGTTCAAAGGCATTTTTTTCGATCTCGGTGGCACGCTCGTGAGCTACCACCACATCACCGCTATCCACACGCCACTACTTTTGGAGGCCGCTACTCGGGTGGGCTGCAAGCAGGATCCGCAGGCCGTCAAAAGCGCTTACTCGCAAGCGGTTAAAGACACCACCGAGCGCTACGCCACCCGCGATTACTACCTGCACAGCGAGTATTTCACGGAGGTTTTTGCACGTTGCTGCGAATTGCTCGACGCGCCGATCACCCCGGATGTGAGGTCTTGGTACCAACAAGAAAACCTAGCAGGTCTGCGCGATGGTTTGGCACTCAAGGCCGATTGCCACGCCACGCTGGCGGAGCTGAAGGCCCGCCGCCTTTATCTTTCGATCGTCTCCAATATTGATGACGACATGCTCGAACCCATCATTGCGCGCGAAGGTCTGCATCAATATTTCGACCACTGGACCAGCTCACAAACCGCCCAGTCCTGTAAACCGCATCGGGGGATCTTTGAACTGTGTCTGGAAAAATCTGGGCTTGCCGCTCACGAAGTGTTGTTCGTGGGCGATTCTCCCGAACATGACATCGATGGCGCCGCGTGGGTCGGCATGAAAACGGCTCTCATCCTCAATGCCGGCGCGGTGCCACCGCTGCAAAGCGGGCGCGCCCGGGCGACGCCCGACTATGTCATCCACAGCCTCACCGATTTACTCGCGCTGGTATCCGTATGAAACGCGTCGCGCTGTTTGTCGATGTCCAAAACATCTACTACACCACCCGCGACGCCTACGGGCAAAATTTCGACTACAACGCGTTCTGGGCGGCCGCGACTCAAGGGCGCGAGGTCGTCAAAGCGTTTGCCTACGCGGTAGAAAAGGGCGACGAAAAGCAGCAGCAATTTCAAAATATTCTGCGCGGCATTGGCTTTGAGGTTCGGTTAAAGCGTTATCTCCAACGCGCTGACGGATCCTCAAAAGGTGACTGGGATGTGGGCATTGTGTTGGATGTCCTCGACTACGCGCCGCAGGCCGACGTGGTGGTACTGGCTTCGGGCGACGGGGATTTCGAGCCCCTGGTAGAGCGGGTGATTAACCGCCATGGGGTGGAGGTTGAAGTCTACGGCGTGCCGCGCTTGAGCGCGGTTGCGTTGAAGGCAGCGGCCACCCGTTTTCTGCCCATCGATGCCGCCCTGCTGTTACCGCGAAAATCCGGCTAGCGTCTCGCCGCAGCCGCAGGCTGCGCGGGGCAACCTGCTCTAGTGGTTCTAAGCTATCCACGCACGCGTATCGGCGCGCGAGTGCGGTCAAGCACGTCGTGGACGCTGCACATCCTCGGCTTTCAACACCGGCATAATTTCTTCAAACAGCGAGGCCTGTAAGGTGTCCATGTTGAAGGCATCGGTGTATTGCATGTCCGGGCTACCCACACGGGCGACGACCTCTTGCAAGGTGGCCGCGACATCGTCGGTCTCAATTTCGTAGAGTGCCAAATAGCGGTGTGTGTGCGCCTGATCGTCCAGCGGAAACTGCGTCTGCGCCAAACGAAAGCGCCGGGCGGAAACGAAACCGGGTACGTTCAACACATCCCTCACATGGTCTTGCTCATACCATTGGTTGAACTCCCCTTCTTGTGCCTCGGTGCGGGGATTGGTAAAGGCTAGAAACAGATATTTGGCCACTGGGTACCTCGCTCGATTGATTCACAAAGACGGCCCGCGCCCGCGCGTTGGTGGTAGGTTAGCCGTGGCCAGCAACGCTGGCTAAGGGCGCTGGAACAGCCGCCCTCACCTCACCTCTTGTGCGATTTGTACCGCTATTCTTTCGACTAACGGGGCCATCTGCGACAGCAGGTTCTCCAGTCGCGGCCAATCCCCAACCTTACCGACCGCTTCAATGTCCTGACACAAAACGGCGAAACTTCCCGCCCCAGCCATCGCCGCCGCCGATTTATAGCGGTGGCCAAGGCTAACCAACGCCGCCAGATCGCGGCGCTCTCGCGCCGCCTCAAACGCCGCAACAGCC
>CAIPNE010000774.1 GCA_903866355.1 uncultured Gammaproteobacteria bacterium | reverse complement strand
CATTTTGCGTGCAGGCTGGTGTGATTGCTGACGATGCGAGCGCCACCGACGCCTTGCTGGCGCAGGCCAGCGCCTTAGCCGAACAACAGGGCGTTAGTTATTTGGAGCTGCGGCATAGCCGCCCCATAGCCCCCGCGTGGCCAACCAAAAGCGATACCTACGTTATTTTTAAGCGCGAAATTTCGCCCGATCCAGAAGAAAACCTCAAGGCAATTCCGCGTAAGCAACGGGCGGTGGTGCGCAAGGGTATTGCGGCCGGCTTGGTGGCGCGCGAGGAATCCTCGCTCGAGAATTTATTTCATATTTATGCCACGAGCGTGCGTAACTTGGGGACGCCGGTTTTCCCCCGGCGGTATTTTGCAGCCCTGTACCGAAATTTCCCCGAGCACACCCGAATCACCACGGTGTTTGCGGGCACGCAGGCCGTGAGCAGTGTGCTGTCTTTTGTCTACAAGGACACCGTGCTGCCGTATTACGGCGGGGGCTTGCCCGTGGCGCGCGATCTCAAAGCGTTCGATTTTCTGTATTGGGAGGTCATGCGCACGGCCTGCGAACAGGGCGTGCGATATTTCGACTATGGCCGTAGCAAGCGCGATAGTGGTTCTTTCGCCTTCAAGAAAAACTGGGGGTTTGAGCCGGTGCCGCTCCATTACGAATATCACTTGGTAAAGGCGAGCGTGATCCCGGAGCGCAATCCTAACAATCCAAAATATGCGTTGGCGGTCAAGCTTTGGAAACACTTGCCCTTGCCGGTAGCCAATGGACTTGGCGGCCTCATTTCCCCCTATCTGGCCTGATCATGGAACCGCTGCTTTTTCTGTGTCATCGCCTGCCTTATCCACCCAATAAAGGCGACAAAATTCGTTCTTTCCATTTGCTCAAGCATTTGTCCACGCGTTATAGAATTTACCTCGGGACGTTTATCGACGACCCAGTAGACGTCCAATATGTGCCAACGGTGGCCAGCTACTGCGAGCAACTACTAGCCCTGACGATCTCGCCCCGCCTGCGTCGGGTGGCGAGTTTGCGAGGCTTATTGAGCGGTGAAGCGCTGGGCTTACCCTATTACCGAGATGCGCGGATGCGTGAGTGGGTCGCCCAGATCTGGCAGCAGGTGCAGCCACGTAAGGTGTTGGTGTATTCCTCTACCATGGCGCAATACATTGAAGGTGCGCGCTACGCCACGGCGCGCCGGGTGGTGGATTTTGTCGACGTGGATTCCGAGAAGTGGCGCGCTTATGCCGCCGAACAGCGCGGGCCGATGGCGTGGATTTACGGGCGAGAGGCGCGTTTGCTACGCCGCTATGAGCAACGTATCGCCGCCGAGGTCGACGCCTCGGTGTTCGTCTCCGCTGCCGAGGCGCAAGTGTTTCGGGATTTTGCCGGCGTTGCCCCGGAGACTATCCATGCAGCCGACAACGGCGTGGATAGCGAGTACTTCGCGCCCGATCCCACTCTGCCCAATCCTTATCCACGCGCAGCACCGGTGGTGGTGTTCACTGGAGCGATGGACTACTGGGCGAATGTGGATGCGGTGAGCTGGTTTGCCCGCGACATCCTGCCGCTCGTGCGCGCGCAAATGCCCACGGTGGAATTCTGGATAGTGGGTGCGCGGCCAACCCCAGCAGTGCGGCAACTGGCGAGCCTAGATCAGGTTTCGGTCACGGGCAGCGTGGCAGACATCCGTCCTTACTTGCAGCACGCGGCACTGGCAGTCGCACCGCTGCGGATTGCGCGTGGCGTACAGAACAAAGTGCTGGAAGCTTTGGCCATGGGTAAAACGGTGGTGGGAACGCCGGCCGCGTTTGAGGGACTGGCGCTGGCGACACCCTGCCGCGAGTGGGCCGCAGACGATCCCACCGTACTCGCGGCGCGGGTAGTGGCGGCCCTACGCGGCGACGTACCCGTTGATCATGCCCAAAGTGCCCGGCGCTATGTATTGGCCCAGCACCATTGGACCACGAATATGCAGAGCCTGGCGGCGCTCTTGGAGGCGGCATGACAGTTACCCCACCCGCGACCCTACCAGCTCAGCGGGCACTGCTCTACGGGCGCCTAGCGCTGTTTGCAGCCCTCGCGGTGGCCAGCATTCTGCTCGCTTTTGCCAGTGCCTTGCGCGAAATGATCGGTATCTGGACGACTTCCGATACCTACGCGCATGGATTTTTAGTGGTGCCGATAGCCGCTTATCTGGTCTATCAACTCAGGGCGCAGCTAGCGGCGGCGCCGCAGGCGCTAGCGCCGTGGGCGCTGCTACCGTTACTGCTGTTGGGAGTCGGCGGTGCGCTCGCCCAGCTGGCGGACATTGCTTCGCTCCAGCAGTTGGCGATGATGGCGATGGTGGTCTGCGCGCTGTGGTTTTTGGTGGGGACGGCGTGGCTGAAAATCGCTTGGTTCCCCTGTCTTTTTTTGTTCCTCGCCGTGCCTTTTGGTGATGAACTCACGCCAATGCTGATTGAACACACGGCTGACTTTGTGGTCGCGGCCCTGCGGGTGAGCGGCGTGCCGGTGTATCGCGAGGGCACCTCCTTTGTTATTCCCAGCGGCTCGTGGTCGGTGGTGACGGCTTGCAGCGGCATGCGATATCTGATGGCGACCATCACTATCGGCAGCCTTTTTGCGCATCTCAGTTATCGCGCGGTCTGGAAACAGGGTCTATTTGTGGTGGTCGCCATTGGCGTTGCGATCGTGGCCAACTGGTTGCGCGCCTACGGCATTGTGATGCTGGCGCACCTCAGCGACATGCGTTTGGCAACGGGTGTTGACCATTTGATTTACGGCTGGGTATTTTTTGGCCTGATTATTTTTCTGCTGATGGCCGTCGGCGGTTTGTGGCGGGATAGCGATTTGACCTCGACCCCGGCGGCAGACTCCGCGCTGCCTGTGTTGCAGCGAGGGGTAACCCTGCCAGCGTTGTTCGTGCTGTTGTTGAGCCTGCAGGTGGTGCCGTTGATTGTGCAGGTACTTGCCGCCGAACGACCGCCGCTGGCGCTG
>CAIPNE010000773.1 GCA_903866355.1 uncultured Gammaproteobacteria bacterium | reverse complement strand
CCGGGTGGCCGTTGCCCTTGCTGGGTGGCGCGGACGCCGGTAATCGCCTCAGGCCCGGCGTCTGGAAAATTGATATTCAGAAAGCTGCCGGCGGGCCAGTCATCGCTCGCGATGAGTTTTTGCAGCAAACCCGGTAACAGTGCGCGCGCCGCCTCCCAACGCGGGGTGCCCGACAGCGCCCGCACCACGCTAATGGCAATGGAACGAATGCCCAGCAAAGTCCCTTCCATGGCGGCGGCACACGTACCGGAATAACTCACGTCTTCCGCTAGATTAGCCCCGCTATTGATCCCCGACAGCACAATGGTGGGCCGGTGGTCGCGCATCAGTTCATAACACGCCATCAGCACGCAGTCGGTGGGTGTGCCCACCACCGCCCAGCTGCGCTCGCTGCGGCGCCGTAGGCGAATGGGGTGATGCAGGGAAATAGAATGACCGGCACCACTTTTTTCGCTGTCTGGCGCCACCACCCACACCTCATCGCACAACTGTTTGGCGATGGCTTCCAATTCCTCCAGCCCCGGCGCATCGATGCCGTCGTCGTTGGTAATAAGCAGGCGATGGCCGGCGAGCGGTTTGGCTGAAGACATGGCGTTGGTGGTCCGTTGAGGAATTGATGTGACGATATTGACCGATGGCGTGCGCCGAAAGCTAGCTGTCAGCGCCGCTGTCAGCGGCGAGCCGGCCGTCCACGATGCGCAAATGGCGGTGAGCCCGTTGGCCTAGGGCGGCGTCGTGGGTGACCATCAGTAGCGTGACGCCGTGTTCGGCGTGCAGCCGTTCTAAAATTTCGATCACTTGGGCGCCGGCAGCAGAATCCAGATTGCCGGTAGGTTCGTCGGCCAAAATGAGCGCCGGGCGCATGATCGTGGCGCGTGCAATGGCGACCCGTTGCCGTTGCCCACCGGAGAGTTCAGCGGGTCGGTGGTGGGCACGGTCAGCAATTCCTAACGCGCTCAAAGCCTCGGCCACGCGCGCGGCGCGGTCGCGGGGCGCCACGCCGGCCAAGAGCAAGGGTAATTCCACGTTTTGCGCGGCGCTTAGTCGCGGCACCAGATGAAAAAATTGAAATACAAAGCCTATCGTGCGACTGCGCACGCCGGCTAGATCATCGTCCGACAGCGTGGTGACGTCGTTGCCGTCCAGTCGATATTCCCCGCTGTTAGGGCGATCGAGCAGCGCAATGAGATTGAGCAAGGTGGATTTTCCTGAGCCGCTGGGACCCATCAGCGAGCAGTATTCCCCATGCCGGATGGCCAGATCGATACCGGCCACTGCCTGCACCGTTTGCTCGCCCAAGGTGAAGTGCCGAGTGATCCCGCGCAGTTCAATGAGCGGCGCGGCGCGGCTCACACTCGCGCCACTCATGGGGTTGTGGGTGCCGTGTCCGGCCGTACCACGGCACCGGCCTGTACGCCGTCGCGGCCAACCGACAGCACAATTGGGGTGCCCTCGGCGAGGCCATCGCGCACTTGGGTGTATTCCCAATTAGCGAGACCGGGCTTGAATTGGCGTTCTTCAAGCCGGCCGCTGGCGGGTAAGTAGACCAACACCCGGTTGCCTTTCAGCACCGCTTCGGTGGGCACCCGCAGCACATCTGTTTGAGTTTCCAGCAGCACCTCGATGTCGGCGCTGTAGCCTGGGAGTAGCCCCACGAGATTTTTATCGTCCGTAAAGGCCACTTCTACTTCTACCGTGCGCGCCTGTTTCTCGCGGTCCAGCACATAGGGTGCAACGCGCCTCACCACGGCCTCGCAGCGTTTATCGGCGAAGGCATCGAGCGACACACACACTGGCAGGCCGGGCTTGATGCGCGGGGCGTCTACTTCGTCGATCGGCGCGGAGACATACAGGCAATGCATATCGATGAGGTCCACCGCCGGCAGTGTGAGAATGCCGGTGGGCGAGGGCGTGATGAATTCACCCAGCTTCGCGTTGAGCTTGGCCACGATGCCGGCAAACGGCGCACGCAGGCGGGTTTTATCGATTTGTGCCGCAACCACCCCGCGGGCTTCACGCGCCACCTCCACGTTGGCCCGTGCTACGCCGCAGGCGCTTTGCGCGGCGGCCGCACGGGTATTGGCGACATCCAGCGCGTCTTCAGAGATTAGGCGCTGTTTTCCCATGCGCTGCAGACGTTGCGCCTCGCGCTGCGCGCCCGCCGACTGGGTGCACATTTCTTCCACCCGCCGTGCGGCAGTGCCGATTTCGGCTTCCGTGTGGCGTAACTCCGCTTTGAAATCCTCGTTCCAGATTTCCATCAACACCGTCCCGGCGTCTACCTGTTGCCCTTCGCGCACGGGTAATACGGCCACCTGACCCGGTACGGAAGGCGACATGCGCGCCCGATGACAGGCCTCCACGGTCCCCACCCGGGTATTGGACACCGTGGTGCGGACCGCGCCGCGCGCCACCGTGTGCAGCGTGACGGTGATCGGTTTGGGCCGGGTGAGCCACCACGCCCCGCTGAGGAGGCCGATTGATACAAGCAACAGAATGACATAGCGCATGCGCCCATTATGCCGTCCGCCGCAGGCTTTGGTGCAGGTCTTAGGGACTTGTTGATCACGGCGCGTGAAGGCCGTGTGGTGGTTGCCGCGCGCGTGGGGCACGGTGTCAATGCACGCTCGCAAAGCGCGTGGCCGGCGCCCCGCTGCGCCACCGGCCGGGCGCGTTAATACCGTCCGTATTGGCCTATTCCACGTCGCCAGCGCGTCCTGTACTGGCTCGCGCGGCGGCCGCCGCTTACCATGGACGCCGCACGTGGCAGCGCCTGCGGGGTGGCCATAACCCGTTGCCTATAACCGACTCCCGCTAGGAACGCGGGAGCAACCCGGAGAGTATTGTCCATGTCCCAGCATCCGCTATGAGTATTAGCCGGGTTTTGATTGCCAATCGCGGCGAAATTGCCCTGCGCTTGGCGCGCGGTGTGGCCGATGCGGGCCTTTCGGCGGTGGCACTTTATAGCGAGGACGATGCGCAGGCGCTGCACGTCCAACGCACGCCAGAGTCTAGCACGTTGCCCGGTAGCGGGGTGCGGGCCTATCTCGATCAAGCTGCGGTCATTGCCGCAGCCCAGCGTGCGCGCTGCGATGCCATTCATCCGGGCTATGGATTTCTCGCTGAGAATGGCGATTTTGCCGAGGCCTGCGCCGCCGCAGACCTGCTTTTTATTGGCCCCACGCCCACTCAATTGCGTCTGTTCGGCGACAAACTCGCCGCCCGTGAACTCGCCGTACGCTGCGGGGTGCCGGTGTTGGAAGCTTCGGCGGCGCTAGCGGATGCGGCCGCGCTGGCGGCGTTTCGGGCGGTGGTCGGTGCGGCCACGCCGCTCATTCTCAAAGCCGCCGCCGGAGGTGGAGGGCGAGGCATGCAGGCGCTCGAGGCGGGTGTTGATAGTACGGCCGCACTGGCGCGCTGCCGGGCCGAAGCGGCGGCAGCTTTTGGTGACGGCACGCTCTACGCCGAACGGTATGTCACGAGCGCGCGCCACATTGAAGTACAGATATTGGGTGATGGCCAAGGCGGGGTGGTGCATTTCCGCGAACGCGACTGCAGCCTGCAGCGACGCCATCAGAAAATCATCGAAATAGCCCCGGCACCCTATCTCGATCCGGCCCTGTTGGAGCGGCTGTTCAGCGCGGCGCTGCAGATGGCGCGCGAAGTGCGTTATCTCAGTTTAGGGACCTTCGAGTTTCTGGTGGACACGGCGGCGGATGCTTTCTATTTCATCGAAGCCAATCCCCGTCTGCAGGTAGAGCACACCATCACAGAAGAAATTCTGGGCTGCGATTTAGTCGGCCTGCAGCTCGCGGTGGCACAAGGTGGCACTTTGGCCGAACTGGGTGTGACGCTACCTCCGGTGGCTCCCAAGGGCTTTGCGATTGAATTACGTATCAACGCGGAAACCTTGAACGCGGCGGCCGAGGCCCGGCCGTCGAGCGGCCTGATTTACGCTTTCGATCCGCCCGGTGGCCCCGGCATTCGGCTCGATACCGCGGCTTGTACCGGGATGGAAATCAACCCTAATTTTGATTCACTGCTCGCCAAACTGTGTGTGCGCTCCAGCGCGCCGGGGTTTGCCGCCGCGGTGGCGCGGGCCGAACGCGCTGCGGCAGAATTTTGCATCGAGGGTCCCGCTACCAACCTAGCTTGGCTGCGCGCCATCCTGCGCCAGCCGGTGGTGGCAGCGGGCGAGTACACCACCCGTTTTGTGCAGCAGCAGGCGACCGCGCTGGAAATCGCGGCGCGCGCGCTGGCACCGGCCACTAGCACTCGCGTGGCGCCGCTCGGCGTGGCAGCCCCGGGCTTACCCACGCAAAGGGTGCCGTTAGGGGAGGTGGCGGTGGTGGCGCCCTTGCGCGGTAGCGTCATTAGTCTGGACGTGGTGGTGGGTATGCGGCTGGTGCGCGGCACGCCGGTCGCCACGCTAGAAGCCATGAAAATGCACCATCTCATTGAGGCGGCCGGCCCGGGGATAGTCAGTGCGCTGCTGGTGGCACCCGGCGACACCGTGGCGGACGGCGCGGCGCTAATTTTTGTGCAGCCCAGCGCTGACACCGGGGAGGCGGTAGACCACGCCGTGGTGTGGGATCCTTTGGCGCCACGGGCCGACTTAGAGGAAGTCCGCGAGCGCCATCTGGCCGTGATGGACGTTAGCCGGCCGGAGGCCGTGGCCAAACGGCGGCGTATCGGCAGCCGGACCGCGCGCGAGAACGTCGCCGATTTACTCGACCCGGAGAGCTTCATCGAATACGGCGCGCTCATCGTGGCGGCCCAACGCCGGCGGCGTACGCTGGAGGATTTGCGCAAGAACACCCCTGCCGATGGCATGGTGGGCGGCATTGGCACGGTCAACGGCAGTTGGGCGGCGCCCGAGCGCGCGCGCTGCATGGTGCTGGCGTACGACTACACGGTGCTGGCCGGTACGCAAGGCGTGTTTAATCACAAAAAGAAAGACCGGCTGTTTGCCTTGGCGCAGGAATGGCAGTTGCCGGTGGTGTTCTACACCGAAGGTGGTGGTGGGCGGCCGGGCGATGTTGACGTGGACGATGTGATTAGCTGTTGGCTCGATTTACCAACCTTCGCGACCTGGCCCCAGTTGTCTGGTGTGGCTCCCCGTATTGCGATCAATTCCGGCCGGTGCTACGCCGGTAACGCGGTGCTTTTTGGCTGCGCCGACATCACCATTGCCACCGCCAATTCCAATATTGGTCTGGCGGGGCCCGCCATGATTGAAGGCGGCGGTTTGGGCAAATTTACCCCCGAAGACATCGGCCCGATCGACGTCCAGACCCACAACGGCGTGGTGGATATTGCGGTGGCAGACGAAACCGAAGCGACCCAGGTGGCGCGCCGGCTGCTGGGTTGTTTTCAGGGCCGCAACCCAGTTTGGAGCTGTGCCGATCAGCGCTTGCTGCGCCAGATCGTGCCGGAAAATCGGCTGCGTGTTTATGACATCCGCGCGGTCATCCAGACCCTTGCCGACGACGACTCGGTGATCGAATTACGGCGGCACTACGGCGTGGGGTTGATCACCGCGTTTATTCGCATTGAAGGCGAGGCTTTCGGCCTGATTGCTAACGATCCTCGACATCTGGGCGGCGCCATCGACTCTCCAGGCGGCGAGAAAGGCGGGCGGTTTTTGCAGCTCTGCGAAGCCTATGGCGTGCCCGTGCTGTCGCTGTGCGATACGCCGGGTTTCATGGTGGGACCCGACAGCGAGAAAACCGCCGCGGTGCGGCGCGGTTCGCGGCTGATCCTCATCAGCTCCAATCTCACTGTGCCGCTGTTTACGGTGGTGCTCCGCAAGGGTTATGGCTTGGGTGCACAGGCGATGGCGGGCGGCAGTTTTCATCGGCCATTTTTCTCGCTGGCGTGGCCAACGGCGGAGTTTGGTCCGATGGGGCTGGAAGGCGCGGTCAATCTGGGCTATCGCAAAGAGTTGGAGGCGCAGACCGATCCGGAGCAACGTCAGGCGCTGTTCGCTGAACTGCTCGCGATGATGTACACGCGCGGGAAAGCGGTGTCGGTGGCGTCGCAGATGGAAATCGACGCGGTGATCGACCCCGCAGAAACGCGCGCTTGGTTGCTGCGCGGCCTGCGCTCAGCCGGGCCTCGCAAACCCCGGTCACGTCCCTTGGTGGACGTTTGGTGAGGGTGACCTTTAACCGCTCACCTCACTTTTGATCTGACTTGAACAACGCAGGAGATACGCAAAAATGAAAGCCATCGTCAGCGAACAAATCGGCGGCCCGCAGACCCTCGTGCTGCGCGAACTGGAAACCCCGCAACCGGGGCCTGGTGAAGTACGACTGCGGGTTCGAGCCTGCGGCGTGAATTACCCGGACGCCTTGATCATCGAAGATAAATATCAGTTTAGGCCCGTCCGACCCTTTGCCCCCGGTGGCGAGGTGGCGGGCGAAGTCGAAGCGCTCGGTGCCGACGTGACGGCGTTTCAAGTGGGGCAGCGGGTGATCGCCTTGGTGGGTCACGGGGGCATGGCCGAACAAGTGGTCGCCAAGGTCACTAAATGTTTGGCGATGCCACCCGCGATGTCCTTCGTGGATGCAGCGGCGTTTATTTTTACCTACGGCACCTCTTGGCATGCGCTCAAGCAGCGCGCGGCACTCCAAGCCGGCGACACCCTTTTGGTGTTAGGCGCGGCGGGCGGCGTGGGCTTGGCCGCGGTGCAGCTAGGGGTTGCGGTGGGCGCGCGAGTGATTGCCGCGGTGTCCAGTGAAGAAAAGTTAGCACTGGCCAAAGCCCACGGGGCGGTAGATGGCGTGGTTTATCCGCAGGGCCCGTTTGATAAAGATGGCACCAAAGCGTTGGCCGAATTATTCAAAGGGGTTTGCGGGAAGCAAGGCGCTAACGTCATTTATGACGCCGTGGGCGGCGACTATGCGGAAGCTGCGCTGCGCGCCATTGCGTGGGAAGGCCGCTTTCTCATCGTCGGCTTTCCGGCGGGTATTCCACGCCTGCCGCTCAATTTGCCGTTGCTCAAGGGCTGCCAAATTGTGGGCGTGTTCTGGGGCGCGTTTACCGATCGCGATCCGGTCGCTAATCAACGTAATAACGAAGAACTCCTCGACCTCTACACCCAGGGGAAAATTCGCCCACATGTCTCGGCCCAATACCCACTGGCCGACGCGGGACGTGCCATCAGCGCACTCGCCGAGCGGCGGGCACTGGGTAAACTGGTTGTTACTATCGACTGATACCGCGAGCCGCGGTGCATGCTAAGGAATTAACTGATGACGCAATTGAACGAACATTTCACGCAGGAAGACGAAGCCATTCTGCTCGATACCATCGAGCGCTGGACGGCGCGTGAGCTCAAACCCATCGTGAAGGAATACGACCACGCCGATCGCTATCCCCTACACATCGTGGAACAAATGAAAGAGATGGGGCTGTTTGGTGCCACCATCTCGCCGGCTTACGGTGGGCTGGGTCTGCCGGCGACGACCTACGCCAAATTGGTCATGATTGTCTCCAGCGTGTGGATGTCGATCACCGGCATTTTTAACTCGCACCTGATCATGGCGCTGGCGGTGGAGAAATTTGGCACGCAGCTGCAGAAGGAAGAATGGCTTCCTAAATTTGCGAGCGGGGAAATTCGCGGTGCGCTGGCCCTGACCGAACCCGATGCAGGCACCGATCTGCAGGG